>NZ_JCAIUL010000020.1:0-67278 GCF_059445505.1 Paenibacillus sp. Y301
AGTTGTTCTCGGCGACAACTTCTATATCATATCATGTCCGGTTCGTTTATGCAAGCTTTATTTTCGTTTACGTTTCATTTGAGTTTGGCTTGCCGATTCAATAAATGTATTATTTATTGGCCGGACTAATAATATATCATGTACGAATAATGATTGCAACACTTTTTTAATGATTAAATTTTATATATTTCAATCTTCACTTTAAACAAGAATCCGGCTTAATCTCCAATAAGGAAACTAAGCCGGAACTTGTATCTATTTACTTTGATAAACCAATGACTGAGTCGTTCTTATTTTTCCTTTTGTGTACGCATATGAGGGAAAAGAAGAACGTCACGAATAGATGCTGAATTGGTAAGTAACATTACTAATCGATCTATACCAATACCAAGTCCACCTGTTGGTGGCATACCATATTCCAGTGCACGGATAAAGTCATCATCCATTTCATGTGCTTCATCATTACCTTGTTCACGTTCCACCAGTTGCGATTCAAAACGTTGACGTTGATCAATCGGATCATTCAACTCCGTAAATGCATTCGCATGTTCTCTTGCAACAACAAATAACTCAAACCGATCTGTAAAGCGTGGATCTTCTTCGTTACGCTTCGCAAGCGGCGAGATCTCTACAGGATGTCCAGTAATAAATGTTGGTTGAATTAAAGTCTCTTCTACGAACTGTTCAAAGAAAGCATTTAAGATATGACCAAACTTATTATGTGCTTCCACAGGAACCTTGTGTTCTTTTGCCAAATTACGTGCTTCTTCATCTGTCATATGAACACTAAAGTCTACACCCGTTACTTCCTTGACAGCATCAACCATAGATACTCGACGCCATGATGGTGTTAAATCGACTTCTACACCTTGATAGTCAATAACTGTTGTACCCAGAACTTCTTTAGCTATATGAGCGACCATTGTTTCAGTCAAATTCATGATATCTTTATAGTCCGCATAAGCCTCATACAGTTCTATCATCGTAAATTCCGGATTGTGACGAGTCGAAATACCTTCATTTCGATACACACGTCCAATTTCGTACACCTTTTCAAGTCCACCAACGATTAGACGTTTCAAGTGAAGCTCTATTGCAATACGCATATATAGATCCATATCAAGTGCATTGTGATGTGTTGTAAAAGGTTTCGCAGCAGCACCACCAGCGATGGAGTGCAATGTAGGTGTCTCCACTTCCAAATATCCGAGTGAATCTAAGTAACGACGCATGGATTGAATAATTTTTGAACGCATTATGAATGTCTGTTGTACTTCTGGATTAATCATCAGATCAACATAACGTTGACGGTAACGAAGCTCAACATCCTTAAGACCATGGTATTTATCAGGTAGTGGGTAAAGTGACTTAGAAAGAATCTCTACATCATCAACTTTGATTGTTGTTTCTCCAGTCTTTGTTTTAAACATAAGACCTGTTACACCAATAATGTCTCCTAGATCAAGTAAGCGGAATGCGCTAAATTTCACTTCAGGAACAGAATCCTGACGCACATATATTTGTATTTTTCCACTTAGGTCCTGAATTTGAGCAAAAATAGCCTTACCCATGCCACGTTTAGCCATAATACGGCCTGCAACACTAACCGGAACTGCCATTTCTTCTAATTCATCATGAGTAAACGGATCATACTTTGATACAAGTTCGCCTGCATTATGTGTTCTGTCGTATTTTTTACCAAATGGATCTATACCCATTCCGCGTAGCTCGTCCAATTTGTTGCGACGAATCTGTAGCAATTCACTGAGTTCGTTCTCCTGATTGATTATCTCTTCCGACATGCAACTTCATCTCCTTAGTATCCCTTGCGATTTAACCATTGTGCTTCTTAACTACTTAACTTATCAAAGGTATGTCATCTGTCATTTATATATATTCAAGAGAAACACCATCACCAGCCTTATAAGGCGGTGGTATCTGCTCTGTGAGAAATATAGTTAAAAAGGGTGAAACTTACATCTTACTTATATCTTTAAAAAAGGCTTCCCATTAGGAAGCCTTTTAAACAATCTTCACTCATTATACCTTACTTTTTAATATCAATAATCTTATATTGAATAACACCTGCTGGAACAGTAACATCAACAATGGCACCCCGTTGTTTACCAAGAATGGCTTTACCTACCGGGCTTTCATTCGATATTTTGTTGTTTAGCGGATCAGACTCAGCTGTACCTACAATTAGGTACTCCACTGTATCTCCAAACTCTACATCTTCTACAGTCACCGTAGCACCTACACCTACAGAGTCCGTATTAATGTCGTCATTGTTAATAATGCGAGCATTACGTAACAACTTCTCAAGAGTAATAACGCGCCCTTCAATAAAAGCTTGTTCATTCTTGGCATCTTCATATTCGGAGTTCTCGCTAATATCGCCATAACCAATGGCAACTTTTATCCGTTCCGCAACCTCACGGCGTTTCACGGATTTGAGATGCTCCAGCTCATCCTCTAACTTCTTGAGACCTTCTTGTGTAAGAATGACTTCTTTATCGCCCATTAACCGATTCTCCTGTCATGTGAATAATTTAGAAAGATTACCTATACTTATGAAAACCACTATATGCAAATCTTGAGGAATCAGAACAATCCTCTGCTGTCGAGATTAACCATTGAGTCGAATTTATACTGAAAAAGTATATGGTAACCATTTCAAAAAGTCAATGCAGTTCCCTCGCATGCTATTTCCAATTACTGAACAGAAGCTATCACAGCAGATAAATCGTCATTTGTCTCTTCTTCTTTATCCAATCCTGCGACGAAATCTTCAAGAATTTTCACCATTTCATCTCGTCTGGTCTCTTCCATGATTTCGTCTTTAATTCGAGCAGAACCTCTTAAGCCCTTCAAATACCATGCTAGGTGTTTACGCATTTCACGAACAGCTATGTGCTCACCTCTCATTGCAACCAAGCGATCCATGTGAAGGATAGCAATTTTAATTTTCTCTTCAGCACTTGGATCCGCAACAAGTTCTCCTGTCTGCAAATACTGAATCGTACGGTATAACATCCAAGGATTACCTAGCGCCCCTCGACCAATCATAACGCCATCGCATCCAGTCAACTCCAACATCCGACGCGCATCCTCGGGTGTAACAACATCCCCGTTACCAATAACAGGTATGCCAACAGATTGTTTGACTTCTTTAATAATATTCCAGTCTGCTTGACCCGTATAAAGTTGTTCTCTTGTTCTACCATGCACACTAACTGCTTTGCCACCAGCACGTTCGACCGCCTTGGCATTCTCTATAGCGTAGATATGATCACTATCCCAACCTGTACGCATCTTTACAGTGACAGGCTTGTCTACAGCATCTACAACAGCAGACACCATTTCATAAATTTTATTCGGATCAAGAAGCCAACGAGCGCCTGCATCAACTTTGGTCACTTTCGGAGCAGGACACCCCATATTAATATCAATGATATCAGCGTTTGTCTCACGATCTACAACTTTGGCTGCTTCAATAAGAGAGTTCCGGTCTCCCCCAAATATCTGTAAACTTAGTGGCTTCTCACGTTCATCAACAAAAAGCATTTCTTGCGTACGTTTATTACCATGGACGATAGCTTTACCACTGACCATTTCTGCACACACCAAGCCCGCTCCAAACTCCTTCGCAATCAAACGAAATGCGGGGTTACATACACCCGCCATAGGAGCAAGCACGACTTGGTTCTTCATTTCAATATCGCCTATCTTAAGCATGTGATAATCACCTCCAAGTTTTTATTAGCGCTACTTCCTTGATGTACTTCGATAAAAACTAGCAGCGAAAGCATAATCTTAAGTTTTTATTAGCGCTACTTCCTTGATGCACTTCGATAAAAACCAGCATCGAAAGCATATTCTTAAGTTTTTATAGCACCCATTCTTAATTTCATATAATTATTTCTTATCTAATAAGATATATTCATTAGCTCAGGAATTGAAATTTCCAATACCTCTGCAATTTTATTTAAAATTTGATCTTCTACGTGACGATTACCTCGTTCAATTTCTCCTAAAACGGCAAGTGATATCCCCATCTTAGAAGCTAGTTCTTGTTGGGTATATCCCTTTAGTTTTCTGAAAGCTCGGATTCGGGCTGCCAGTTGCAAGTTCTCCATTGTTGTATCCCTTCCTTTCCGGTCAGTCTCTCAAGTGCTGTCTTAATTACAATATATAAACCAGAATTTTCATCACAGGGTACAATATCATGCATAGGAACAAGGACAAATGCTCGATCCTCCATCCGAGGGTGAGGCAGAATGAGCTCTAGCGTATTCTCAATCTTCCCTTCCATCCATAGAAGATCCAAATCTACCGTACGTGGTCCCCAATGAATATGACGCACGCGGCCAAGTTCTTGTTCAATCCCCTGCATGACTTTCAGAAGAACGTGAGGAGCTAGATCTGTGCTTACAGCTACCACCATATTAAGAAAGTAAGGTTGGTCTATATAGCCAACAGGCTCTGTCTCATATAGATCTGAACATCGGAGTACATGAATCTGTGGATGTGCATGAAGACGAGTTATAGCCTCCAGCAAGGTTCCTTCACGGTCACCTAAATTAGCCCCTAATGCAATATAAGCCTCTGATGACTCAGAGGTGGAATGTAACTTCATCATTAACTCTCACTTTCTTGTTCTGAACAGCTCCACCGTAACCCCTTGAAAATGGATGTCAAATGGGGGATGCGGTTTGGTCACTTTGACCGTTAAGGCATTGATACTAGTATAAGTGTCTAATAACGAGTATGCAATATTTTCTCCTAAAGCTTCGATTAATTGGAACGATTTGGTCTCTACGATATCTTTTACAAGATAATGAATCTCTGCGTAATTTACGGTTTTTGTTAAATCGTCTTGTTCTCCCGCATCCCGGAGGTCCATTTGCAGTTCTAGATCAATATAGTAACGTTGCCCGAGTTTTCTTTCTTCTTCAAAAACACCATGATATCCGTAATACTCCATGCGGTGTAATACCATTTTATCCATTTTTCATTACCACCTATCTACATACACGCTATTTTTAAAACCACATTATTCTCTACGAATGGATCCATATACCATCGCATCGCACATCTGAACTGTTCTCTTTATAGAAGATACATCATGAACTCTTACAATTTGACAGCCTTGTGCAATACCGAAGGCTACCGTTGCTGCTGTTCCTTCAATGACATCATCTACAGGTAGATTCAATGCCGTCCGAATAAATTTCTTGCGAGAGGTAGCGAGTAACACTGGATATCCTAGTTGAACTAGCGCATCAAGCTCTACCATTACGCGCATGTTCTCAACGTAATCTTTTGCAAAACCAATACCAGGATCCAGAATGATATTTTCCCTTTTCACACCTGCTTGAAGCGCTAATTGAACACTTTCTTGCAAATCCTCAATCATGTTGTCAATAAGACTGTTATAGTTTCGATCATGGCGGTTATGCATCAGAATAATAGGAACCGAAAGTTCTGCCGCTGTAGATAACATTTGAGGATCGCCAATCCCCCTCCAAATATCGTTAATAAAATGGGCTCCAGCCTTAATAGCTTGGCGTGCTACTTCTGCTTTGTACGTATCTATGGAGAGAGGGATGTGGGGAGCTACGCGATGAATAGCTTCAATGACAGGGATAACCCGAGCCAATTCTTCTTCCATACCAACTTGTTCAAAACCAGGTCGCGTCGATTCCCCACCAATATCAATGATATCCGCGCCGTCCTCTATCATTTGAAGGGCATGTTGCGCAGCTAGCTCCGTATCTGTAAATTGGCCACCATCAGAGAAGGAATCCGGTGTGACATTTAATATACCCATAATAAGGGTGGAATGGCCCAGACTTAACTCCATTTCCCCTTGAGTATAAGTACGTTCATGAATTGTTATAATCATTTGGTAATGCCTGCTTTCTCTCGATATAATTGCAACAGTCTAGTTGTTATGGGTCCAGCGGTACCCTTTCCTACTGTAATGCAAGAGCCATCCTCCAATAGAAGTGTAGTTATAGGTATTAGCTCCTGAATAGAGCTAGTCATCCATACTTCCTCGGCCTTCACCAAATCTGCCCAAGTATACCAGCCTTCTTCACAGGGCAGACCTTGTTCAATGGAGAGTTCCATTACAAGTCCTCTAGTAATTCCAGGTAAAATGCCCGTATTCACATGAGGTGTGTAGATGGATCCCTTTTGAACGAAGAATAGGTTACTCACAATCCCCTCAGCAACATAATCCTGTCCATCCAGCATGAGCCCCTCAGCCTGATTTCTTGATGCTTTAGGGTAGGACATTAGCTCCCGCTTCGCTAAAATATTATTCATGTAGTGTAGCGACTTAAATCGGACGGTTCCCTCAGGGGTATTACGACGTGTGTATAATCTTTGTAATCCTTTGCCGTTCTGATAAAGGTCAGAATTCACTTGGGGTAGTTCTTTTACGATAAGAAAGTGATTTGGACTGAGATAATCTGTGGTAGGTAACCCCAGTACATTTTCACCCGCACTAACCGTATATCGAATATAAGCCTCGGCTAATCCATTAGCCACCATAACATTGGTTATCCATGTAGAGGTAGCCTCTAGATCGATCTCATATTGTATTCCTAGCGCCAAACAACCTTCAGCAAGCCTTTTAAGATGTTTGTCCAACAAAAAGGGTACACCCTTGTAGGTGCGAAAGGTCTCGAACAGTCCCATCCCATACAGAAATCCATGGTCCATGACTGATACCCGCGCGTTCGGCTCATCTACAACACCAAAATTTAATCCTATATAGTTCATATTTTTTTTAGTTGAGATTGCTTCAAAAAGTTCCGTAACATCTGATGTCCATGATCGGTAATGATAGATTCGGGATGGAATTGCACACCTTCGATTGGATAATCCTTGTGACGAAGTCCCATGATTTCTCCTTCTTCCGTCTCAGCCGTAATCTCCAAACACTCCGGTAAGCTCTCCCGCTCTACTAGCAATGAATGGTATCTAGTTGCCGTGAACGGTGAGGGTAGCCCTTCAAAGACGGAAGTTCCGTGATGATGAATCGGAGATGTTTTACCATGCATTAGACGTTCTGCACGTATAACCTTCCCTCCAAAAGCTTGACCAATCGCTTGATGTCCCAAACATACGCCAAAGATTGGAATGATCCCCTTGAATGTGGTTATAACTTCAAGACTAATTCCTGCTTCATTTGGTGTACAAGGCCCTGGAGAGATCAAGATATGATCTGGTGTAAGTTCCTTAATCCCTGAAATATCGATCTCATCATTGCGATATACCTTTACTTCCTCACCTAATTCACCTAAATACTGAACCAAGTTATACGTAAAAGAATCATAGTTATCGAGTACTAATATCATAAGAACATCCCCCTCGTACGCTGCTATATAAACTGAACTACAGAAGTGCTGACAACCGCTCTCCGAACCAACGTGACAACAATGCTCTCTCTAGTTCATTCTATCTACTTACGGCTGCTTCTTCTTCGCTGCATAACACTGCCTTTATCATTGCCTTAGCTTTATTATGGCACTCGCGATATTCACGATAAGGATCAGAGTCAACGACAATACCTGCTCCTGCTTGAATATATCCTTTGCCGTCCAGCACAGCCAATGTTCGTATAATAATATTTAATTCCATATTACCATTATAGTCAATCCAGCCCATAGACCCCGTATAGGGACCCCTACGAACAGGCTCAAGTTCATCAATAATTTCCATCGTTCTAATCTTTGGAGCGCCCGTAATTGTTCCTCCCGGGAAAAGAGCTGTAATGACCTCATATGTACTTTTTCCAGGCCTCAAGCTGCCTTCTACTTGGGACACAAGGTGCATCACATGTGAATAGTATTCGATTGTCATAAGTTCAGGAACGTGTACTGAACCATAGGCTGCTATGCGGCCAATATCATTTCGTTCCAGATCGACTAGCATGATATGCTCTGCACGTTCTTTCTCGTTCATGTAGAGTTCAGCTGCCATCGCTGCATCTTCTTCTATGGTATTGCCTCTACGTCTTGTACCTGCGATTGGACGAGCACTCACTTGATCACCATGCACCTTTACCAACAGTTCAGGGGACCCACTAACCAAAGAGAATCCCGGTGATCTTAGTAATCCCATATAAGGAGAAGGATTTAATATGCGTAGCCACTCATATATTTGTTCAGGTGAAGAATGTAACTCTTTCTCTTGTCGAAGGGATAGATTGACTTGGAATACGTCTCCTTGTCTAATATATTCTTGAATTTTCAGCACGGCTTGCTCAAAAGACTCTTGCGAAAAATGTGCTGTCATTCCTGGCCTCTGCCCTGGAGAGGAAGCTTTCGCTATCTGCACCCGCTCTTGCTCTTCAAACTTATCCAATTCACGTAAACGGTTATTGCGCTCCGCCTCCCCGTCTGTACTCATGGAGATCCATAACTCCATCATTCCAGCGGCTCTTGCTACAGCATCCTTGTATAACGAGTCTAATGTATTAGCGCTCTTCTCATCTATCGGCATATGAACTGCACAGTATACAACCTGATCCTTATTATCATATATCCATACTTCTTCCATTCTCATCCACATGTAATCAGGAAATGTAGGCTCATCCTCTGCCGATAATGGAAGCTTCTCTAAAGAACGTACAACATCGTATCCCAGAAACCCACAGCATCCCCCCAAGAAAGGCGGATAATCCCCATTAGCCATTTGAGGTGAACGATAAGGTGCCATCCATTGCTCTAATACTTGTAAAGGAGCGCCCTCCATCGTATCTATCACACCAGAAGGGGAATGAACTACGCTCGCTTCGTTCCCTTTTCCCGTAATAACAGATACAGGATGAAGGCCTAAGTACGTATAACGCCCACTCTTACCACTCTCAAGAACTACAGCATACGGTGAAGCAGCCTCCCACGCCTGTGTCCATGAAGGAGGCAATACCCCACTCTTCATCCGTACAAGATAAGGAAGTACACTCCACCCTTCTGTTAACCATTGTTCCCACTGTGCAAGTGAAGTTAACACGTGTTTTGTCACCTTATCCCTCCTAAAGGTCTTTTTATAGCGTTACTTCTTGTCTATTCTTCGTAAAAAGACTTGCATCGGAATCATCATCTTAGTCTTTTTATAGCGTTACCTACTACTTATTCTTCGTAAAAAGACTTGCTTCGGAAGCATCATCTTATTTTATAATACCATCATTACCGCGGTACTCTACTAATGGAATGTTAACTGCTTGTCAGTATACTTTAGTTATAGCTAGTTTGAAAAGAAATTTTGGTCACATGTTACAAGCAGAATCGGTGATTATGAATGGAAACTATAAATCTTTGTATTTCAAAAGACCCCATTGTCCTTAACAGCACAATAGGGTCTCACATTGAGTTTATTCAATTAGATTATACGATTATCCCTCGAAATTATACAATGGTGTGCTAAGGTATCGTTCACCGTTACTAGGAATAATAACAACAATGCGCTTACCCTTACCTAGTTGTTTAGCTACTTTAAGAGCAGCAGATACAGCGGCACCCGAGGAAATTCCAGATAGAATCCCTTCTTCTGTCGCAACCCGACGTGCTACTTCAAACGCTTCGTCGTTCTCAACGTGAATGATTTCATCATAGATATCTCGGTTCAGAATTTCAGGAATGAAGTTAGCTCCTAATCCCTGAATCTTATGAGGACCTGGTTTACCGCCCGCTAAGATTGGCGAAGCAGCAGGTTCTACAGCATAGATTTTAATGTCTGGATATTGTTTTTTCAACACTTCACCAGCACCAGAGATTGTTCCACCCGTACCAATTCCAGCAATAAATGCATCTAACGTACCACCGATCGACTCAATCGCTTCAACGATTTCAGGCCCTGTCGTTTCACGGTGAATTTTCACATTCGCTTGATTCTTGAATTGCTCTGCCATGAAATACCCAGGGTTTTCTCTTACAATGGTTTCAGCTTTTGTTACAGCTCCATTCATACCTTCCGAACCTGGAGTCAGAACAAGCTCAGCGCCATATGCGCGCAATAAATTGCGACGCTCCAAACTCATAGTCTCTGGCATAACGATAACTGCCTTGTACCCCTTAGCAGCAGCAACCATTGCTAACCCAATTCCAGTATTCCCACTAGTTGCTTCTACAATCGTTCCACCCGGTTTAAGAGTTCCATCTTTCTCAGCTTCTTCAACGATACTGATCGCAATACGATCTTTAACACTTGATCCTGGGTTCTGGTACTCAAGTTTAAGATAGATTTCTGCGCTATCATCAGAAACTAGACGGTTCAAACGGACAAGCGGTGTTTCTCCAATTAAATCAGTTACACTATTAACGACCTTTGCCATGAATAAAGACCTCCTAGAATAATGGTTAACTATACTAATAATATGCTAAATATAATTCATCTAGTTGTATGATAAGGAAACCGTGACGGATAGCCTAACCATCATTGTCTATGTTTCCCGATATATCCGAGTGTTTCAGTTGGTTTTTGTATTCCCATCTTATCAAAACTCTACATCCCTTGTCAATATCGAGCAACCAAAAAAAGGATACTTCGCTGGCAACATCCACAAGCCATTTATCAAAGTATCCCCATGTTACCCGCAATTTTATTGACACATTATAGACCACTAGTAGCCACTATTCTAACATCGTATTTATCTCTAAGTATCTTCTCTAACTCGGTAAGTGGCGCGGCTTCATTTAATGCAAGCAATTTATGGATAGATTTACGAATGGTAGCTGTATCCTCTTGTTCTCCCTCAATAATGTCTGTTAGTTGGATCACAACGTAATCTTCGTCCCAACGGAAGGGCCCAGCGATATCATTAATTTGAAGTGCATCCACTGCATCCAGCATTTCCTGAGGTAAGAAGGGATCATCCGATTCTACTGTTCCAATCCTTCCGCCCTTATTACGACTACTTTCATCTGTTGAATATTCACTTGCCACTTCTGTGAAATCGGAGCCTTGTTCGAGCTGATTCAATACATCCTCAGCTTTTCCTTGGCTGGAAACCTTAATAGCCGAAAGTTGGAACTGTTTACGAGGCTCAAATTGATCCTTGTTCTCTTCGAAATAGCTATCAATCTGCTCCTCTGAGATATCAATACCAGAGATGGCAATTTGCTCTAAGGTTAATTTATATTTCATCTCGGACTCCACATCTTCAGGTGAAAGGCCTAATTGTGTCTCCATCTCATGATAATAAGCTTCTTCGGAGTCGTATCCCCTCATATCTTTCTTTACTTGAGTAGTGACCTCTTCGGATGAGATATAAATACCTAATTTTTCTGCTTCCTCAAATACCGCTTTACGGTTTAATAAATGAATAAGTACTTCCTGCCCGTACTTTTGCTTCAATTCTTGTTCCCATTCGCCATTGAGAATCGGCTCATTATTAAAATAGGCTACCGCTATGTCTCCTACTTCCATTGAGTGATTCTGATCTATGGGTCCAAGACCACGAAGTAGAATGAGACAAATCGTGGAAAGGAGCATAATGACTAATATGGCATTGGCAATCCAAAGCGTCCTTTCCCTTCTCCTAATCTTCATCATCCATACCGTTAATTCAAGGTCTGTTTCAGAATTTGTTGAAGTTCCACTTTGTCGAAAGAGTACGCTTCATTACAGAAATGACATACGACCTCTGCCTGACCATCTTCCTCAATGATTTGTTCGATTTCAGATTGACCTAGACTAATAAGTGTCTTTTCAACCCGTTCCTTTGAACATTGACAGTGAAAGTGAAGATCCATTTCATCTAATACTTCCGCATCTGGTAGCAGCCGGTGAAGCATTTCCTCCAAGTCCATCCCTTGATCCATTAATGATGTGATTGGGGGAAGACCACTAACCGCTTTGTCAATAGCTGTAATCTCATCATCAGTTAATCCCGGCATGAGCTGAATGATGAATCCACCTGCTTCCATAACCGCATTATCTGTTCCTACTAGTACGCCTAAACCTACTGCCGAAGGTGTCTGTTCTGAAACTGCGAAATAATAGGTTATATCTTCAGCAATCTCACCCGAAATAATCGGAGTACTACCTGTATAGATATCTTTTAACCCCTGATCCTTAGCCACATTCACAAAACCTGTACGTCCCACAGCTCCTGCAACGTCCAGTTTACCTAGACTATTACTTGGTAAATGAACATGTGGATTCGTTACGTACCCACTGACCTCTCCTCGTGCATTAGCTTCTGCAACAACTTGACCGATCGGGCCATCACCCTTGATTTGAACATTTATTTTTTCTTTACCTTTAAGCATGGCACCCATCATAGCTGCCGCTGTCAGTGTCCGACCCATTGCTGCTGTAGCCGTTGGCCATGTATCGTGTCTTTGACGAAGCTCTTCTACTAGACTTGTTGTGCGCACCACTAAGGCACGCACATGGCCATTCATGGCTGTGCCTCGGATTAATCTGTCTTTTTTGTGATCCATGTTCTTATGGCCTCCTGTCTGTGTTTTGTTGCTAAATCATAAATATATATTATTTCTTACCCACTTATAAGCCTGTTATTGATTACGTTCGTAAATTAAACGAAGGCCCTCGAGCGTAAGCATAGAATTGATCTCCTGGATACATCTCGTCTCGCTTGCGATTAACTCAGCTAATCCGCCTGTTGCAACGACCTTCAGATCCGGAGCTTCCATCTCCAATTTGATACGTTCAACAATACCATCCACTTGGCCGGCATATCCAAAAATAATCCCTGCCTGCATAGCATGAATGGTGTTACGACCGATGACCTTCTTAGGCTTCTCTAATTCAATTCGTGGCAGTTTAGATGCTCGTTGATATAAGGCTTCCGTTGCTATCCCTATACCAGGGACAATGGCTCCCCCAAGATAGTTACCCTTATCATCAATACAGTCAAATGTTGTAGCTGTACCGAAATCAACAACCACTAACGGACCTTTATATTGATTTACAGCAGCCACAGCGTTAACGATCCGATCGGCGCCGATTTCACGCGGATTCTCGTAACGTAAATTCAACCCAGTCTTAATGCCAGGCCCAACCACTAATGGCGTTTTATGAAGGAATTTCTGACACATTTCTTCAAAAACATTAACTAGAGGTGGAACGACAGACGATATGATAACACCCTCAATATCCTTGACAGAAATATCAGACATCCGAAATAAATTAAAGATCATGACTCCGTACTCATCTATTGTAGATTGGCGAGTAGTACTAAGTCGGAAGTGATAAGCCAGTTCACGATTCTGATAAATCCCTAATACGATATTGGTATTTCCTATGTCTACAACAAGAATCATGAAATCTGGCCCTCCTTCTTAGCATTCAGATCTAAACTAATATCTAGGCTTTCAAAAGAATAGGTAAGCTGTCCGACCGATATGATATCGACTCCACATTCAGCAATTCCCCTAATTGTACTTAAAGATACGTTTCCCGATGCCTCTATTTTGACATGAGGGACTTGGTCTCGGATCAATTCAACAGCCTGCTGCATGAGACTATGGCTCATATTATCAAGCATGATAATATCAGCTCCAGCCTGAATCGCTTCATTTACTTGCTCCAGATTCTCTGCCTCTACTTCAATAGTCATCGTATGTGGAATATGAGCCCGAGCGCGACTCACTGCTTGTGTAATACCACCAGCACCCTTGATATGGTTATCTTTAATCATAACTGCGTCATATAAACCGAAACGATGATTCGCACCACCACCTACTCGTACAGCGTACTTCTCAAGCATACGATGTCCAGGTGTTGTTTTACGTGTGTCTACGAGTCGTGTTGGTAACCCCTCTAGCGTATCCATAAATTGATGTGTCTTCGTTGCAATACCCGATAAACGTTGCAACAAATTAAGAGCAAGGCGCTCTCCTGTTAGGATGCTATGTGTACTTCCCTCAACGACGGCAAGCACAGTTCCCTTCGTGACAGAATCCCCCTCTTGTACGTGTGAAATAAAGGAAAGTGAAGGGTCTACTATTTTAAACACTGACTCTGATACAGGAATTCCCGCTATTATTCCGTTCTCTTTCGCATGAATAATCCCTTTAGATTCATGACCTACTGGTATTGTTGAAAGAGAAGTTATATCACCTGAACCTATATCTTCTCTTAGCCAATGGCGAATTGATTCCACCAAGTCTTCATTATATCCATTAAACATCATCACTAACTTCCTCCACTATCCCATGCTCGCGTCGCTGTAACAAATGCTTACGCCAGTTCAGATCATCTCTTTCGGGGTAATCGGACCGATAGTGCGCACCCCGGCTTTCTTTACGCGCCAAGGCTGCCTGCGTAATAAGTAACGAACACGTTAGCATATTTGCAAATTCGAATTCTTCTTTCTTAAATAACGCTGACTGAAAAACAGGTAATTGACGACGTAGATCCTCAAGTCCCTTCGTTAACAAATCTTGATCACGACGTAGACCGACATAGCGAACCATAACCTTCTGCAACTTCAATCGTCTCTCTATCATCGCTTGCATAGGAACGTCTACCCGATTATAGTCTACCACGAGTGAGCCTTCTGACCAATGTAATGGAGGAAGTTCCCGAATCCGATTCACAATCCGGCGACCAAATACGATCGCTTCTGATAACGAGTTACTTGCCAAACGATTAGCACCATGAACTCCAGTCGAGGAAGCTTCCCCACATGCAAACAATCGAGAAATGCTACTTTCTCCACTCTGATCGGTCTGAACACCACCCATCATATAATGTGCAGCTGGTGCAACAGGAATCCAATCACTTGTCATATCTAGACCATAGACCATACAAGTCTCAAAAATAGTTGGGAAACGATGCTTAATCAATTCTGACGTTTCATGTGTAATATCTAAATAGACGAAGGTAGACTTCGTCTCTTCCATTTCACTAACAATGGCCCGGGCAACGATATCTCTGGGTGCAAGCTCAAGCATTTCATGGTATTTGCTCATGAAACGTTCGCCTTTAATATTACGCAGTATAGCCCCTTCTCCACGTACAGCTTCCGATATTAAAAATCGAGGAGCTCCCGGGTAACAAAGAGACGTTGGATGAAACTGAAGAAACTCCATGTCCCTAATCTTAGCTCCTGCACGATAGGCCATAGCAACTCCATCAGCTGTCGCCACATCCGGATTAGTCGTATACCGATACAGTTGACCTGTTCCTCCAGAACAAAGAATCGTGGCTTCACCTTGTACAAAAATACGTTGTCCTCTCGGACCTTGTACTAGCACACCAATACATACATTCTCTTCTGTAATAATATCCAGTACGAAATGATTGTCCCATACTTCAATATTATCATTTTCGATAACTTGCTCGGATAGTGCCCTAACAATCTCGAACCCAGTCGCATCCCCATTAGCATGTAGTATACGTCGGTGACTATGTGCACCTTCCTGTGTAAGGGCTAATTCTCCATTATCCTCATCAAATGCCGTTCCTAAACGAATAAGTTCCTTAACTCCCAAGGGTCCTTCATTCACAAGTATATCCACTGCAGCAGAAGAACAAAGACCAGCCCCCGCTAGCAGAGTATCCTGCCGGTGGAAGGCTGGTGAATCATCCCCTGATATAACAGCAGCAATTCCCCCTTGGGCATAACGGGTGTTACTTTCAAGTAAAGCACTCTTGGTAATCATTAATACTTGACGATCCTTACCAGCGTTAATGGCTGTAAATAATCCGGCAATACCCGAACCAATGACGATAACATCTGTCTTTACTTTTGGAAGAGCATCAAGATCGAAATCTACTAAATACCGTGGAATCATAACCTTGTTCACCTATCTTAAGAGAAAGAGTAGCGCATGCTACTGGACCTGTAACATGCGCTCTAGGGAAATACGTGCTTTATCGGCAATAGCAGGAGGAACATAGATCTGTGGTTTCATCGTCTCCAGACATTTCACCAATTTTTTAAGATTATTAACCTTCATATTAGGACATACTAGAAATTTAGTTGCGAAATGGAATGTCTTGTCTGGACTATCCTGTCGAAGTTGGAATCCTGTTCCATCCTCGGTACCCACAATAAATTGTTTCACATCTGATTTCTTACAATACTCCAATATTGCTGTTGTGCTTCCAACAAAATCACCTAATTCAACCACTTCTGGTCGGCATTCTGGATGAGCAACGAAGGGAGCGTCAGGGTATTTGGCTTTCATTTCATATACATCTTTAACGGTTAACATATCATGTGTATTACAATAACCTTCCCAGATGATCAACTTCTTGTCTGTGTGCTGTTGCACATAATGACCTAAGTTTTTATCAGGTACCCATATAATCTCATCCGAGTCAACGGATTGGATCACTCTGACCGCATTAGCTGAGGTACAACAAATATCTGTCTCTGCTTTAATCTCTGCAGAAGAATTAATATAAGTCACTACTTTAGCATTAGGGTGCTGTGCTTTCAGCTTCCGAAGACCATCCACATTAACCATATCGGCCATGGGGCAACCCGCCCGCTCATCAGGAATCAATACAGTCTTGTTAGGTGCGAGGATTTTGGCACTTTCGCCCATAAAGTGAACACCACAAAACACAATAACTTCAGCATCCGTTTGAGCTGCCTTTTGTGCTAGTAGAAATGAGTCTCCACGGAAATCTGCAACTTCTTGTATTTCATCACGCTGATAGTAATGAGCCAAAATAATAGCATTCCGTTCCTTCTTTAAACGCATAAGCTGTTCGCGTAGTTCTCTATTTTGTTCTGCTTTACGCTCAAGTGCTAGAGCTTCCACTCTTATTTCCCCCTCTATATGTACCGTAATTTATCAATCACAGTTGTCATGTCATACTAATATATTCGTATCCTTAGTGATCGAGTCCAATAAAGGATATCCTTTGCTGTTCAACAACTAATTTACACAACGATCTTCACTCTGTCAATCAACCTGAGACAGGATATAAGAAAAAGAAACCCATATAACACCGAATGTGTTATATGGGTTTCTTGTATGATAAGAAATGCCCTTATCTTATTTGTTTTCTGGAGGTGTTCCGCCTTCATTGCCTGAATCACTTGGATCGCTAGAATCAGAATCCGGTGTATTAGGGGTAGAAGTTGTGTTTGGAATATCCCCCATTGGAGTTGAATTGTTATCATCGCTCTGTGGAAGAATGCGAACCGTAACATCACCTACTGTTTCTACTTTAGCTGTTCCTTCTTCTACAGAAGTAGCAGTTGATTTAGTATCTGCAGTAACTGGGCCTTCTGTAATAGATCCTTTGTCAATCAGCTGTTTAATCTGATCAATTTCCAGAGTTTCTCTTTCCAGGAGGGTACTTGCAATTAGGTGCATTTCCTTGGAGTGTTTAATCAACAAATCCTTACAACGTTCGTAACAATAGTTAGTGAAACTTTGCATTTCTTGATCAATTTCATACGCAATGGAATCACTGTAATTCTGCTCATGTCCAATATCACGGCCAAGGAAGACCTGACCTTGAGATGTGCCGAATTGCATAGGTCCTAGCTTGTCACTCATTCCGTATTCCATAATCATGCTACGGACAATACCTGTGGCTTGTTGAAAGTCACTATATGCACCCGTACCAATTTCACCAATGAAAATTTCTTCTGCCACACGTCCAGCAAGGAGACCTGTAACTCTATCTAACAATTCATTCTTCGTAACAAGCATGCGATCTTCCTTCGGAAGCATGATGACATATCCACCCGCACGACCACGAGGAATGATGGTAACCTTATGCACCATATCCGCATGTTCTAAGAAATATCCTGCAATTGTATGACCGGCCTCATGGTAAGCAACGATTCGTTTCTCGCGCTCACTAATGACACGACTACGTTTCTCTGTACCTACAATAACACGATCAATCGCTTCATCTACTTCGCTCATCGAGATGTCCTTACGATTACGACGGGCTGCAATCAACGCCGATTCATTAAGGAGATTCTCTAAGTCAGCTCCTGTAAATCCAGTTGTACGCTTAGCTATAACATCTAATCTAACGTCGTCAGTCAATGGCTTATTACGTGCATGTACTTTCAATACAGCCTCGCGCCCCTTCACATCTGGTCGATCAACCGTAATTTGACGGTCAAAACGTCCTGGACGTAACAATGCAGGGTCTAATATATCAGCACGGTTTGTTGCAGCAATCATAATAATACCTTCATTACCACCAAAACCGTCCATTTCTACAAGCAATTGGTTGAGTGTCTGTTCACGTTCATCATGTCCGCCACCAAGACCAGCGCCACGTTGACGACCTACAGCATCAATCTCATCAATGAAAATGATACATGGAGCATTCTTCTTCGCATTCTCAAACAAATCGCGAACACGTGAAGCACCCACACCGACAAACATTTCGACAAAGTCAGAACCTGAGATACTGAAGAAGGGTACTCCCGCTTCGCCTGCAACTGCCTTGGCTAACAATGTTTTACCTGTTCCTGGAGGACCTACTAACAGTACCCCTTTAGGAATACGTGCACCAACTGCTGCGAATTTACGAGGATCTTTCAAGAAATCAACGATCTCAACAAGTTCCTGTTTCTCTTCATCAGCACCTGCAACGTCTTCAAAGGTAACTTTCTTCTTCTCTTCATTATATAATCGGGCTTTGCTCTTGCCAAAGTTCATCACTTTGCCGCCACCGCCGCCTTGCGATTGATTGAATATGAAGAAGAAGAGGACAAACATTAGAATCAACGGAATAAATGATGAAAGCAGGGTCAACCAAATGCTTTGACCTTTCATAGGCTTCACATCAAAATCAAAGCCGTTTGTCGCACTGGCTTCAGTCACTTCATCCAATGAAAAATCAGTAGCAGGAATATAAGTCGTGAAGCTATCTGACTTCTCTGCACCTGGCGCCTTCTTATATTTACCAGTCACTAGATAGGCGTAATTATCAAATTGCGCCTCCATCTCAGCAATATTATTAGCTTTAATCTGCTGGCGTAACTCGTTATATTTAGGGGCGTCAGCGGCTTCATTACTATTGCTGAGGAATTGTACAATACCCACCACGACTAAAAATAGAATCAAATAAAAACCAGAATTACGGATGAACCGATTCATCCCCTACCTCCTCTCAAGACACTTAAGTTATTTTACCATAGCCTGTCAGGCTATCTCAATAGAGGCAACTGACAAGGAGTTATGCATGATCTTACGCCATGAAAATTCTGTACTAAGATGTGTATATTTCCGGTTTCAATACCCCGACATAGGGTAGATTCCGGTACTTCTCTGCGTAATCCAAACCATATCCGACGACAAATGCGTCAGGTATTATAAATCCTGCATAATCTGCCTGTAAATCTACCTTACGACCAGATGGTTTGTCAAATAACGTAACCACACGGGTAGATTTCGCATTCCGATTATTCAACATCTCAATTAAATGACTTAAAGTAAGTCCGCTGTCGATAATATCTTCTACAATTAATACATCCCGTCCTTCAACAGGAACATCTAGATCCTTGATGATCTTAACAATGCCAGATGATTTAGTTGCTGCTCCATAACTAGATACTGCCATGAAGTCAAGTTCGCAGTGTACGGTTATTGACTTAACCAAATCTGCCATGAAAATAAACGCGCCTTTTAGAACGCAAATGACCAAAGGATTACGATCTGCATATTCGGCACTTAACTTAGCTCCGAGTTCTGCAACTTTCTCCCGAATTTCTTCTTCGCTGATGAGTACTTCTAGTATATCATTCTGCAACTTACTGAACCCCCTACGTTAAACTATGAAAGTTTTCAACCGACCATTACTATTAACCATTTCTTGAACTTATGCATCTTCAAGAGACATATGAAGAACAGAAGTTGTATGCTGATTGACAGGTGCATGAATAGATCGCCGTAAACCCGGTATCCAAATCATGTAGTTATTACCATCCAGAATCATAGGAATTTGCGAGCGTATAGAAGGCGGTATCTTACCGTCGATAAGAATATCCTTCACTTTCTTGCTGCCGTTTAATCCCATTACCTTCATGGTATCTCCATCCTGCCTACATCGCACGGTCAAAGGAAACACAAGTTGATCGGCGTCAAATACTGCCTCATCTTCATGCAATTCTGCTCTTGACCATGACTTCTGATTTCTTGGAACTACTGTCATTCTCAAGACCTTCCCAATCTCGCCTACCATAAGTTCAGAAACAACTGTATTTAGTTGATATGTATACCTTAATCTCTGCATAAGTGGCTTAGGCTGAAATGTAATGACATCATATTCCCGTATACAGACGAATCCTCCACCTAGGTCTCGGCTCCACGTCGAAGGAGATTTCTCTGACATGCCACCACGAAGGGTTTCGATCTTGACATAATCGGCGAGCTCAGAGTCCACCGACATGTAATTTAATATTAGTTTAATCAACCTCCGTTGTAAAGCGACATGTAGCCGTGTAAAAAAAGGGACCTCAAAGGTGAACCTTCCATCGCTTGTATGTACCGATTCTTGGTACAATTTCTCAGCAGCCTGCTCCATATAATCGTCTTCGGCGGTCATCAAACTTGATAATTGGTTTAAAGCCTGTGTAATCTGTCCATTATATTGCCCTAAAAAAGGGAGTATATCCAAGCGAATCTCGTTACGTCTATACTTTGCTTCTAGATTACTTGGATCAATAGCGAACATAAACTTCTCATTCTCGCATACGTCGACCAAGTCTGTTTTGTATATACGTAGAAGCGGACGAATAAGTTCCACATTTTTTACGGTTCTATTAAATTTCATCCCAACAAGTCCCGTCGGACCGCTGCCACGTAATAAATGAAGAAGGACAGTTTCGGCTTGGTCGTCAGCATGATGACCAAGCGCGATAGAACGCGCTCCAAATTTCAGGGCTGTTCTAATAAGAAATTCATATCTCTTATCTCGTGCTGCTTCTTCTGGACCCTTTCCAGTCTGCTTTATATATGCAGGAACATCAACAGCCTCCATAACGAAAGGAATATCCAATGCGGCTGCGATGTTCTTCACCATCAGAGCCTCTTCATCAGATTCTACACGGAATCCGTGATGAACATGAGCGCATATTAGCTTTAAAGGAATATGGTGTTGTGAAATTTCATGCATAATATGCAAAAGAGCCACAGAGTCCGGACCGCCGGAGACTGCGACTATAATGGTATCGTTAGGGATCCATAGGCCCTGTTCTTCTGCAGTGCGAAGCACATGCTCTACCAAGAGGTGCATTCTCATGTCCGTATGCTCCTTTTCTGCCTTAAACGTTTGTATTCCCTTAAAATCGAACTGCCAAATAAACGACACAACACAACAATAATACCGAAAAGGTAAATGCATATCTCAACCATCGAGGTGTCCTTCTTAGGGGTTTGCTAGTAGAATGCGCAGGTTTATAAATAAGTTGCTTCCAAAGAATAGAAGCTTGATCAGACCCTTCAAACTCTCCTCGGATCGCTTTATTCAACCAGCTCGAATATGGTTTGAGTCTATGGCTTCGTTGAACTAGACCCAACAAATCTGACATGCTACGCGTCTGAGGTAGATGCTGAGAAGCAGCAGCTCTCAAGGCATCTCCATGAATCAAATGAATACACAGTACGGCAAAGGCAAATAAGTCGTACCCTTCATCACTTCCGCGAGTACCTGCGTTCCAATACCCTCTATCATACCATTCTGTAAATTGCTTCACACTTCGGCCTTTAGAACTAACACCACCGTAATCAATTAACTCGACTTCTCCGTATTCGGATACCATCACATTCTCCGGTTTTAGGTCACCGAATACGAACCCTAACTGATGTAATTCACGTAACTTCTCTAGGAGCCTTAACCCCACAATGCCAATCCACTCTTTACCACGTTTTTGGATGAACCAGTTTAACGGCCTTCCTTCTACGTAACGCATAACATAAAAAGGGATCTCTCTATGGCGTACAGAGTAATCGTCCACTTCTAACAAATAGGGACGATGTGTTACGCCTTGCTGCTTATCTTTCCGTTTCCGTTGTGTCTGTAGTGAAGTCAGAACATTGATCTCCGACTGAAGTTCCAGTGTATCATTCCCCATCTTCAAAGCAAACCGCTCCTGGTAACCGTCTTTCTGAACGAGATAAACAGTTCCATTAGCCCCGCTTCCAAGTACACGTTGGATCACAAACCGGCTGTGTTGCCATTTCCCAGTGATCACTGTACCCGTTGAATATTCGGGATTAGACGACGTTATCACCGAGTGTCCTCTCTCCCTCATCGGAATTCCTCCGCAATGCTTGATGTCCTTCTAGTGTACCATAACGAAAGAAATCAATCACCTTCATGATGGCTGGTCCCGTTGGAGTTGTCCCCCTCATTTGAATTCGATTAAACAGAGACTTTAAGCTACCAAGATCCGAAGTCCAGCTCACATTCATAATGGCATCCTCTCCACTATGTCGACCTGGATAGTGAAAAACAGCTAACTCACTAAATCCCTCCCTTGCTTGTAAGCTCAACATTAAATCACGTATAGCTTCCTCTACAGCAGCTAGCTTTGGCTTCATGCTTGCACTTGCATCAATGATCAGCGCTACTTGAATTGGTGTAGTCTCTGTCAATTCGTCAACAACCTCAACGACCTGAGAACGACGATTAGGTGGTAGGTCTTCTAGCGTTGAACCCGCCAATATATGTTTCAATTCTTTATTAACAGCTTGTTGTATCGTCTGCACAACTGTCTTACGTGTCATCATTTGCATGGTTTGAGCCAACTTCTGAGTTCCAACAATACGACTAATTCCTCCGCCGGCCTTGGCAATCTCAGAAATTTCTAAACTACCCATCTCTCCAATCGTACCGTAGTCTATTACACCTACCACGTTGACAGTTATTCCGTCTTCTAGCGCATGTGCTGCTGCTATAACTGGACTAACTCCCATATTTGAACACCCATCTGTTATCAACAAAATTTGCTTCATGATTAATCACCCTCCCAATGGCTATTTATCCTTCTCTCTATCATTTCCAAAAATGAGAGAATTCAAACAAGGAGTGTTCTTACTAACTTACAGTGCGTGGCCGTTCCATTCTCTCCAACCCAGGTACATGCAATGTAGCCCACTGTGGCTGGTATCGTTCTACCTTCCCTACGATGACTGTCATATCATCATGGATTTGGTTCTGTTGATAACATATGACCTTTTCCAATAAACAATCTGCAATATATTGAGGGTCGTCACTTTGAATTTCTTGAATAATACGCTTCATCCATAGCTCCTTATTCACGGCGTACCCCGGAGCATCATATAATCCATCCGTCATCATAATAACAATATCGTCCGGTTGAAGCTGCACGGTAACTAAATCAACTTCAATCTCCTGAATGATACCGATCGGAAGGTTACTAGCAGAGACAAGAATGACCTCATGTCCTCTTTTTATAAAACTTGGGGTTGATCCTATCTTCATAAATGTCGTCTCTGCCGTATATTGATCAATTAAAGCCATATCCACAGTTGCATATATTTCATCTGGAGATCGCAATAAGAGTATCGAATTAACAGATTTAATAGCTAACTTCTCATCCATTCCCGATTGCAGAAGTTGCTCCAATATATTAAGCGCCGTACTACTCTCTTGTCGCGCACGTTCACCATTCCCCATACCATCACTTAGCGCAACTGCAAAGGTTCCATTACCCAGCTCCACTGTGCTAAAGCTATCCCCCGAAAAAACATCTCCTCCCTTAGCAGCTCCAGCAACTCCTGTAATGATCTCAAATGTCTTGGCCGATCCGAATACTACTGTTGCCAGTCCATCACGTGTGTCAGAGGCCTTCTCCTGCATAACAGCGATATGTTCATCTAGAATATTAGAGAGAAGTGGTGCAATAATTTTGCGACATTCATCATATCCTCTCGTATAAGCATGTACAATCTCAATCTCCACTTGCCCTGAATCTAGATTAATGACATCGATTCCATGAATAGATAATCCCATCTTCTCAAGAGCCTCTCTAATCTCCTCTTCCTGTTGATACATGGCTTGTCCTTCCCGTTTAATTTCTCGTGCCAGATCATCCATGACCTGCGATACCCCAGATAATTGTTCAGACACTAAATGACGACTATCGTATATTTGACGTTTCCACTGCATATCATGTTGATAGAGATGGTACTGCTTCTTCATCACTGCAAGCACATCTCCCGTCTTATGACATACTCTATTCCAATCAGATGGAAGCTTATCTGGTGAAAGATCTGGATTCTCTTCTATAGATGTCATCATATCCGTCATATATTTATAGGTTTGATAGAATTTCGTGTCCCAACAGTGCTGGTTCTTGAAGCATCCTGCACACGTACCTTCGGTGACAGCATTCATGAAGTGATCCTTTTCCTCTGTACGCTTACTAACTTCCTCCGCACCTGACACTTGACCAAAACTTTGCGATAATTGCCTAAATACTTGTGAGAATTGGGTAACCCGATCTGCAGTCAAATCGCGGACTCGCTTCGCATATTCATGTTGAGACTTCGTATGATCCTGCGTACCTGGTACATATTTTGAGATCATGCCAATAACGGTCTTTGGTGTAAACATAAAAAGTACAATCGCTGTACAAGTCTCCCAAGTAGAGTTCAAGACATCACCCGGCCCTATGAAATAAATAGAAAGTATAGATGATCCGACGAGCATTCCAAGCGCTACCATAGCTCGGTGACCTTCGCGAAGCATGCCAGCCAACATCCCAGAAAATGCGAGAAGACTCATCTGATAGATCGCAGTAATATCTGCCAAGCTTAGAATAAGGCCTGTCACGACACCAACGGATGCCCCGAGCGATGCACCTCCTACGAGTGCGAATAACAGAATCAAGTATCGAGATAAAATATGTTCAATGGATAACGCATAGATGCTCCAACCTACTGCGCCGGTCATTACGGAAGCTAACAAAATAATTAGACACAGGACCTCTTCATTTTTAAGCTGATAGTTCTTCTTTCGATAGGTGAATACAGGAATCGCTTGGATAAATACCATCGTAAGTACAAAACTCAACACCGCATCTAAAGCTATCATGAGTAGAGCATACCAGGTTAACGATGGGCCAAGTAGAACATGGAATAGATTTACGCAAAAGGTAGATACAAATACCATTACAGGAGCATAGGATAATTCGGCATGTTCAAAGGCCTCTAATCCCTTGTGAATAAGAAAGAATATCAACAACTCTGCAGCAATGATAATCGGTATTGGATAAGGTGCAAATAAACTACCCGCGATAATAGCCACCGTGACGATCGGAAGATAGTCACGACGCATAAATACAATAACAGCAAAAAATGCTAATGCAAAAGGCGATAGTTCGTCCAATATCATGGCCTTTCCTAGTAAGAACCCCATGAATGTTAGCAACAACATCCATTTCTTTGCCGCAAAAATGTGTACTATCCGACGAACGACACTCCCCTGTGTCATTCGCGCGATCCATGAACTCGGTTGATAAGCTGATTTAGCTCTTTCTGCCATGTGCACGCCGGGAAAGTTTACTACATTTCTTTTTTCCATGATTTTGGCACCACCCTTAATATTGTTTGTTGGTACCCATTATAGAGTGAGTGAATCAAGAAAGTTTGTCATAACAGCGGACAAGCACAGAAGAAATTTCCGACAAAAAAGCCTCCGTTGCGGAATGTCGGGAATGTGGTTCAATCGCTTAACACACAACACTTTAAAACTACCTTCATGAATTTTTCTCTTCAGAAAATAGTAGTGACCTCTTCCTTTTTGTCTAGCGATTAAACATGAGATAGTTGGAAATCAGTTGGAAGTTGTCGGCAATTAATTTCAGACGACAAAAAAACCGTAGAGGCTTTCGCCTGCTACGGTTATCTTATGATATTCACTATTACATGCGCTTAGCGCCACGTCCGCCACGTTTGGACTCTGTGTTTTTCTTGATGGACGATATCCGTTCTTCACTATCTTTTAGGAAACGTGACACTTTATCCTCGAATGTAGCTTTGACAGCAGGCTTAAACGAACGCCCGCCCCGTTCACGATTGTAACTACCACCGCCACCGCCGCCACCTTCTCTTCCGCCACTAAATCTTTCTCCGCCGCCTTCTCTTCCGCCAGTACTGCCTCCAGTACTACCGCTACGTTCAGGTCTTGGACTTCTTGGTGGTCTAGCTGCTTCTGGTGGCTTGTCAACAGTTTGTTTGATGGATAGTCCGATCTTGCCGTCCTTGTCGACATTGATCACTTTAACCGTAACGACATCATTGATCTTTAAATGATCATTGACATCCTTAACATAATTATCAGCGATTTCTGAGATGTGAACGAGACCTGTGACACCTCCTGACAGATCCACAAATGCTCCAAAATGGGTTATGCCTGTCACTTTGCCTTCTAACTTGGTGCCTACTTCGATTGCCATAGAATAAAATGATCCTCCCTTAAAAATATACAGCAAAATTTATAAATCTTGGCTGTGGTGATTTGATTATACATAATGCGCAAAGTAAGGTCAACTGAGTAATGACCTGCATCCGCGCCTATATTACGGGCTTGAGACCTCCGGACGAATTGGAATTTCTTCCGGTCTATATAGACCATACTCCTTACGTGCCAGTTGCCCGATATATTCAGGATCCTGCAATCGGTTAACTTCATATTCTAATTGTTGTACAGATTTGTCTGATTCCGCCTTGGTTGCTTGCTTCTTAACCAATTCAGCATTGGTCTCTGCAATTTGTGAGTTCTGATTAAATAGAGTATATCCTGCCCAACTCATAAAAAGAACCATAAAGAGCATCCATAAAGACAATCTTCTGCGCCCGCCTACATATTTTGTTGATTGTTGATTAGTTGTCTGCGAGGCATACTTCCCCATGAATGAACCCTCCTTAGGACCAACGATCCCACAAATTTGCACAAATCTGCTTCACTTTCTGGATCAGCTCAGGAATTCTCAATTTCGTTATTACCGGATAAAGCATCCATTTCAGTAGTCTCCAAAAAGGATGTAAACACCGTAATACAATCCCGAGAATGAACATGATCAAGGTCCACAGGATACCTAATATACTCAGTACCAATCGATATAGAGTTCTAATAGGCCACCAAATGGCGACTATGAATAACCTCTTCAGCAAATATAATACATATTGCACTACCTTTATTAACATTACCACAAATCGTTGGGTTGTAACACTTAAGATTAAAAAATAGCCCCACACACCTATAAATAACCCAACAAATGCATAAAATCGTAATTCTCCATGATTACTAATATAAAGCATTCTAAATATAAATACTGCCATTCCACACCAGTATATTAAATCGAGTAAATGGACGGTCCACTTGGGAAAATGGAACTGGTTGGACAGCACCCGGTAGCTGTCATAAGCCAGTCCCATCGCTGTCCCTGAGAATAACATCCAGAACAGCGTAATCCACTGTACGTAGGGATTCATTTAAATAGTTTGCCCAGCATTCCTTTATTTTTACTATGGTGGGATCCGGGATCCAGATATACTAGGGAATGCATTAGCCCTTCGATGGAAAGGAGACCTTCCTCCAAGCTAAGGTTTTTAATATGTAAATTCTGACCCTTGATGGTCAAATGTCCGAGTTCCGTCTGTAACAGAAACTCCTCGCTGTCAAAACTTTCTACATTCAAAACGCCTGTCATATGAATCTGCCTGCGGTTCTGCATATGAAGATCGTGCACTTTCGGCTTTCCTTGCTCAATCATAGCATGTACCCCTCCTTCTACAGATAGCTTATGGCAAGCATTCGTCCAATAGAACTCCAT
Organism: Paenibacillus sp. Y301; assembly: GCF_059445505.1. Lineage (NCBI taxonomy): Bacteria > Bacillati > Bacillota > Bacilli > Caryophanales > Paenibacillaceae > Paenibacillus > Paenibacillus sp. Y301. Next base: position 27,779 of record NZ_JCAIUL010000020.1, read on the forward strand.
GAGTCTGACAAATATAATCTATCTAACTTATCCTTTTGTATATTTTTTACAAAAAGAAAGAACGTCCCCTTCAGTTAAGAAAGGAACGCTCCATGATAAATCTAAGTCCTACTACTATTCGAAACCTGTATCCCTAGCGATAGGCTCTTCCTTGACCAAGGTGTAGAGGCTTGTCGCCTCTTCTTTACGGGTGCTCTCAGCAAGTCTCTCGACACGCACGGTAACTAATTTCTGGCCGAATTGAACTGTAATCTCATCGCCCACTTTTACCGCACTACTAGGTTTGGACTCCCGACCGTTGATAAGGACCCGACCTTGATCTGAAATATCCTTCGCTACGGTACGCCGCTTGATTAACCTTGATACTTTCAGGAATTTATCAATTCTCATAACTATTTTACGGCTTCCTTAAGCTTGTTACCTGCTTTGAAAGCTGGAACTGTTGATTCAGGGATTTCAATTGTATTTCCTGTTTGAGGATTGCGACCCGTACGGCCAGCACGTTTGCGAGTTTCGAATGTACCGAAACCGATCAATTGTACTTTATCTCCGCCAGCTAACGCATCTGTTACTTCACCTAGAAAACCATTCAATACAGATTCAACATCTTTCTTAGTCAATCCGCTTTTTTCTGAAATGTTGTTAATAAGGTCTGTCTTGTTCATCATTAGTTCCTCCTAAATATATATAGAAAAGTTGTCATACATCGGTATGGGACTTGGAGTTATTATACCGTCACTACACCGAAATTGCACTATATGGATATTCTTGATTTAGTTACAAATCCCTGCTTTTCTGTTATAGTTTTTATTATTTTCATTCGAATTTTGCTATTTTTTGGCGATTTGCGTTTTAGCAAGTCCCCATATCTCTTCCATTTCCTCCAAATTACTATCTAAAAGAGATCTTCCCTGTGATTGCAAATAATCCTCAATAAATTGAAAACGCTGTACAAATTTGTGATTTGTCTTCGATAATGCCTCTTCTGGATCCGCATGAATAAACCGGGCTACATTAGATGCAGCAAAGAGTAGATCCCCAAGCTCTAGCACTTGCTCTTCATGGCTCTGTCCCTGTTCAATAGCTTCACGTAATTCTGCTAGCTCTTCTTCTATCTTAGCAAATACGCCCTCAATATCATCCCAATCAAATCCTACTTTAGCTGCTTTCTTTTGCAATTTGTATGCCTTCATCAGAGCAGGCAGATCTCGGGGAACGCCATCTAATACAGAAATACTTTCCGGGCTTAGACCTTTTCGACTTTTCTCTTCCACTTTCATTTGATCCCAACTTTGAAGAGCAGCTTCTGCATCTTTCACTACGATATCTCCAAATACATGGGGGTGACGAAAGATCAGCTTATCATTAAGTCCTTGAATGACATCGTAGACGTTAAAGGAACCGTTCTCCTCTTCCATTTGTGAGTGAAGCAAGATTTGTAGTAATAAGTCTCCTAGCTCCTCCTGCATATGCTCAGGGTCATCCTCGTCGATTGTCTCAAGAACCTCGTAGGTCTCTTCAATTAGATTTTTGCGTAATGAAGTATGGGTCTGTTCTCGATCCCAAGGACATCCCTCAGGACTCCGTAGAGTACCTACAATTTCATGTAGACGAGCAAACGTCCGTTGTCGAAGATGATCTTCATCACTTCTAGGCACATATACTAGCGAAAGATTACCATAACCTTCAACACGATCTAACTCATATAGAGGTACATGTTGAATATTCTCTTGTCCTTCTACACCCAAAGCGTGACCCACAATAATTGTATAGTCGTCGGGATATATGTCCATCAGACTTAGCTTCACTTCTGAAGCTGTGTAAACGTCATAGACTTGTCCAATTAAGGTATGTAACTGCGGCTGTATAAGCGTACTATTCAATCCCGCTGCATCTAATAGCTGAAATCCTTCAATCGGATCAAATCCAAGCCTTGTAAAAGCTTCGTCCAGAAAACTCTCTCCGCCTAGTACTTGTAATGTAATGCTGTGTTCTGTGCAACGTTCTCGAAGCAACTGCACCGTAGACTCTGCTACCATGGGGTGACCTGGCACAGCATACACAATCTCTGTACCTGCCTCGCCTGATATAGCCTTCTCGATTAATTGGTTAGCAATCGTGTTATATACCTCAGGGAAAGAATCATGTGTTTCGTATATATCGTCAAATGACTGAAACGCTAAGTTCCATTCCTCTAATACGGACATAACAGGATGTTCTTTCGTTCTAACGTATACACTCGAAGCATTTTGTAATGTCTTCACAATACCTAACGTTAACCGGTCAGGATTACCCGATCCAAGACCTACGACCGTTAATGTTGAACTCATACGTCTACCTCCACTCTATTTCACCATCATTGACAGATGGGCTCTACAATAACCCACCAAAAGCTATATCGACTATTGTAGCGTACATTACTTAACGTAACACGTGTAACTTCTGTAATAAACGTGTTAATCCGTTTCCAATCTTAGGTAACATTCGTAACTCTTCCTCTTCTATTAGCTTAGTAAGCACCACTAAGATAATAAACACAACAGCACCTGCCGTCACACCGCCTAGGCTCTCCACTACGGCGCTCAAGCGACCCGAATGGATGCCTATGGCGGACAGGACGTTTGCCGCCGCCCACTGGGCACCAGCGGCGGCACTGAACATGCCGGCGAGGATAACCGCCGGCTTAACCAGAAGTGCACCGGCGCTTAAGCGCAGACCGGTGCCACGAACTAACAGCGCTACGTTAAGCGCTGCTGCCAAGAAATTTGCGGCTACGCCAGCGATGGCCGCACCAGTAATACCAAGCTGTGGTACCAGCAGCAAGTTGAGTAGCACCTTTACAGCAGCACCAACAAGCAAGTTCACTGCCGGCGCCTTGACGATACCAATTCCCTGGAGTAACGAGGCTGAGATCAGACTAATCGCACTAAATACCGCCGTAAATGCGATCCAACGTATCGTGTCTGTACCTGTTGCATCTTGATATAACATCACATTGATCGGTTCAGCCAACGTGCTTAGACCAACAGATGCCGCAAGACCAATAATCCAGAACCAACGAAGAGACAAACGGCATTGCTTCTGCACTAAGAGGTGATCCCCCTTGAATCTTGCCTCTGCTAACGCAGGGATGAAAAGAACAGATAACGACGTAGCCACCATGGTTACTAGTTGAACCAGCGGAATACCACGATTATAGACCCCAAATTCAATCATGGCACCTGCGTCATTTATGCCATTTGATTTAAGTAGACGCGGGACAGTAAAGGTATCCACTAAATTCATTAGTGGAACAGCCAAGGATGCAAGGCAAATAGGAATGGCGTAAACCGCAACTTTTTTAAAAAGTCTCCATGAACTTTCCGAGCGAGACACATCCGCTTTCAACATGAATGTAGAACCCTCTGTACTGCTCATAATAGCCGTCTCAACACCTGTGACTGATTCTGCTTGTCCTGTTGTCTTGCCTACTCTTGTACGGTATCTAAACCAATATACCAACATCACTAGTAACCCTGCAGCCCCACCCGCAGTAGACCCAAAAAGAGCTCCAGCAGCAATATCCTCCGGTCCGGCTTGCTTTGAAGTTAGATAAAGTAGAAGAAGGATCATTACCGTAACACGTACGCTTTGCTCCACAATCTGTGAGATCGCCGTAGGCATCATATTCTGGTGCCCTTGGAAGAATCCTCGTAATAACGACATCAAGGGTACGAATAAAAAGGCGATCGAAACGTAGCGAATAGCGGATACGACGTGGGAATTATCAATCCACCTCGCAATGAGTGGAGCACCTACATAAGTGCAGATGCCAAGTACGATACCCAATACGCCTATCACTATGGAGGACAACCTTAATATCCGTCTGCTCTCTCTGAAGTTACCTGCAGCATCATTCTCGGCCACAAACTTAGAGATCGCAAGGGGAAAACCAGCTATGGCTAACGTTATAACCAGTAAGTAAAATGGATAAACGGTATTATAGATACCAAATACGATATCGCCGCCCATATTTTGCAGAGGAATCTTCTGCAATGTGCCAATCAACTTCGAGAGAACACTAGCAAAGGTTAAAATGAATGCCCCATGTAGCATTCTTGAGGCTATCGTGACATTAGCTTCCTTCATCATTCACTTCCTTGCGCGGATAATTAAGTTCGTTCACTCTATTATAACCGCGAAGAACTCCACAAGTCGAAACAGCTGCACCGTCCTCTTTCAAAGATGTATTCATTTCAACAAAAAAAACCCGCTTCTTTGCTCCGAGTATCAGGAACTAAAGAATAACGGGAATGGGTTGAAGATCACACTATATTATTGTTCCATTTGCTTGCCTAGAAAGGCAGCAGCTGTTTCAGCCATCTTAATTTCCATCTGACCCATCTTCACAGATTCATCTTTATTCATAAGAATGACGGACCCAATAGGATCACCACCTGAAATAATAGGTGCTACGACATAAGAAGAAAGTGCTTCTTGATGGTCTTTGCTGATTTCATAGCTTCCATTGTTGGTTTCCAACAACGTTTTGCGACTATCCATACAATTCTCAATAAGTATTCCTACTTGTTTGTCTAGATACTCCTTCTTGGAGCCTCCAGCTACAGTAATGAAAGTGTCCCTATCCGAGATAATTGTGATATGTCCTGTTCCTTCATACAATGATTCAGCGTATTCCTTAGCGAAATCGCCAAGCTCTCCGATCGGCGAATATTTCTTCAATATTACTTCACCATCACGGTCGACAAAAATTTCAAGCGGATCACCTTCACGAATTCGTAAGGTGCGTCTAATTTCTTTCGGGATTACAACTCTGCCTAAGTCGTCAATACGGCGTACAATTCCAGTAGCTTTCATTTCACATGTTGCCCCACTTTCTAAAAGAAGATTTTCAACTACTGTTTCAAAAGGGAAAAATAATCCCCCGTTATTAGTGTGATATCTGACCATAGTATTCAACTCTATCCAGTTCCTTATACATATGGCTCAGATAATAATTACACAGCTTCATTCTTGAATTAACCTATTACTTACCTGTATCGGTGCTTGTACCCGTATCAGTACCGGAATTAGTATCCGTAGCAGGTGTTGTTGTGTCTGTCTTTGTTGCATCAGTCCCTGTACCCGTAGAGTCTTGTCCAGGTTCAGGAGTCGTTTTCTCATCAGTTGTTGCTGCAGGTGATTTAGGCAAATTCACCTCTTTAATAATATCTGGCAAGTCATTTTTCATAAAGTCATCAATCATTTTAGAACCCAATGAATTTTTGATCGTGTCCTTTTGAGCTTGCGTTAATTTATCAAAGGTTGTCTCCGTACGTGACTCCACTTTTAACACGTGATATCCATAATCGGTCTCTACAGGATCACTAATGGTATTCATCGGAAGAGTTAGCGCACTTTGTTTAAATGCTTCTACCCACTGACCCACTGGTGTATTCTCATACAAGCCACCATTGTCAACAGAGCCTGGATCCTCGGAATACTTCTTCGCAATCGTTGCAAAATCTGCTCCCTTATCTAACTGGGACTTCACATCTTTTGCAATCTTTAACGCTTCTTCCTTGGTACGCTCTTTCTGGTTAGCATCGGTTAATCCGATTAGAACATGTCTTACGGAAGCTACCGTGTAATCTTGTTTCGTAGCTTCGTATTCTTTCTTCACGTCTTCATCTGTAACCTTACTATTCATATCTTCCATCGAGATCATGACTTGATCCAAATAGCCTTTCAAATCGGTTTCCTTCAGATCTTGTTCATCCAATAGACCTTTAAAAGCCTCATCTCCACCTGCCTGTTGCTTCATTTGAGCCAACTGATCAGCAGATATCTTCTCGCCTGAAGTCTTAGATGCATCGGTAGCGTTGCTACTCAAATATTCAAAGGCCACTTGTTGATTAACAAGATACGTTTTGAATTCATCCATTTCTGCTAGTTGCTCATACTGAGGTGATAAAAAGGTAAGTACATTTTTCTCAATATTATATTCAGCAAGTGTGATCTCTCCACCCTTATATGTAGCAACAACATCGTCACTACTTTTACCACAAGCAGATAACAAAGATAGCGCCAATACCCCTACTAGCGTTACGGACACAATTTTCGACGATTTCCTATTTGACAACATCTTGAAGTTCCCCTTTCGATTTGAACGGCTCTCGGATGGCTTCAAGAAATTGTTCCAGAAGGTCCAACAGCTGCTTTTCTTCTAATCCCTTGCCTTTGATGCGAATGGTCATGACAGACTCTTGTTCAAATTGTACACGTCTTTGAAAGGAATTTCCAATGGATGCAAGCTGGGTATGATTTACTGCCTTCTCTTGCCCTGTGTAAAATTTAAGTGTCACGTCATCTCCACGCTTAACAATGGACTCAACCCCGTACATTTTACCGTACAATTTCAATCGTGCCACAGCAAGTAAATTCACTACAGCTTCAGGTAACTCTCCGAAACGGTCAATGAGCTCGTCTTCAATCTCAGAAACCTCTTCAAAGGAAGCTGTTGCAGCTACCTTTTTATAAATTTCAATCTTTTGAATACTATCGTAAATATAATCAGATGGCAAATACGCATCTATTGCGATATCGATCAGGGTATTCCATACCTTCTCTGGAGGAGCTTCCTCTCCCAGTACGGTTACCTTTCGTTTCTGAATTTCCTCAGCAAGCATCTGCGAATACAGATCAAACCCAACTGAAGCGATAAATCCGTGTTGCTCCGCTCCAAGCAAGTTACCTGCACCCCGAATGGAAAGATCTCTCATAGCAATTTTGAATCCTGATCCCAGTTCGGTAAACTCCTTAATGGACTGAAGGCGTTTCTCCGCAACTTCGGTTAGCACCTTGTCTTTCTGGTATGTGAAATAAGCATAAGCAATTCGATTGGAGCGACCGACACGTCCTCTTAACTGATAGAGCTGGGACAGACCCATTTTATCAGCATCATGTACAATTAGCGTATTTACGTTAGGGATATCTACACCCGTCTCAATAATACTTGTACTCACCAGCACATCATATTCACCATCTAAGAAATCAAGAATGGTCTTTTCAAGCTCTGACTCATTCATTTGCCCGTGTCCTACACCGACTTTAGCATCAGGTACAAGAGCCGAAATCTGGCTGGCCATCTCTTGAATTCCTTGTACTCGATTGTATAAATAATACACTTGCCCGCCCCGAGCTAGCTCCCGTTCCACAGCTTCTCTTACAAGCGTCTGGCTGTGCTCCACAACATAGGTCTGAACAGGAAAACGGTTCTCTGGTGGTGTTTCAATAACGGACAAGTCCCGTACTCCTAGCATCGACATATGGAGTGTCCGTGGAATTGGTGTTGCTGTTAGTGTAAGCACATCCACATTAGTCTTTAACTTCTTCAGTTTCTCTTTGTGAGTAACACCGAATCTTTGTTCTTCATCTACAATAAGAAGGCCAAGGTCCTTAAATATAAGATCTTGTGACAACAATCGATGTGTACCAATAATAATATCGACCGTTCCCGCTCGAATCCCCTTGATAGCTTCGTTTTGCTCCTTGCGAGAACGAAAACGACTCAGCACTTGGATATTTATTGGGTATCCAGAGAAGCGTTCCCTGAATGTCTCATAGTGTTGTTGAGCTAATATCGTTGTTGGAACTAACACAGCGACTTGTTTACCTTCGATTGCAGCTTTAAATGCAGCTCGAATCGCTACTTCTGTCTTACCATATCCGACATCACCACAGAGTAGGCGGTCCATTGGACGGCCCTGTTCCATATCCTTCTTGATCTCCTCAATCGCTCTAATCTGATCTCGAGTTTCATCATAGGGAAACATTTCTTCAAATTCCTGCTGCTCTGTGGAATCCTTCTCAAATCCATACCCTGTCGTCGATTGACGTTCAGCATATAGTTTGATCAGATCATCAGCAATATCCTGTACGGTAGATCGGACTTTGTTCTTAACACGTACCCAGTCATTGCCGCCTAGCTTATAAATCTTCGGTTCTTTATCCTCAGAACCAACGTACTTTTGAATGAGATCAATTTGCTCAATAGGAACAGATAACTTGTCGCCTCCGGCATAAAGAATATGCAAATAATCCTTATGAATACCATTGATATCTAACGTACCAATACCTACGTATTTACCTATCCCGTGATTCTGATGTACGACATAGTCGCCAATTTTGAGCTCGGTATAACTTTTGATGCGTTCTGCATTATCAATATTTTTACTTAGCTTTCTGACCTTGCGTTGCTTCTGAGAGAACATTTCTCCCTCTGTAATGACAGCTAAATGAATCGATGGTAGCTCGAATCCGGTCTGCAAGTTCCCTTGAAGCATAATAGGCTCATCAATTCCGTAATCCAATAAAACACGTCTCATACGTTCCATACGTTCTTCATTACTGGCCAGCATCATGACATTGACGCCAGACTTATGCCAACGTTCCATTTCAGACTTCAGAACATTCATCTGTCCATGGAAATCTTGCATTCCGCGACTAGTAATATTCAGTATGTTTTGAGGTTGTGTGTGCGGAACTTGACGTAAAAAGATGGAGAGAAATAACGTCTGGAAGCGACGTTCATATAACACTTCATCATTATCAATCGATAGTGGCATTTGTGGTAACATCTTGCCATTCTGCAACAAATGTAAATTCCATTCCGATTCGTCCCGTTCCAGTTGCTTAGCCGTCTCGAATAATCTTGTAGGCTCATCTAGAATCAAGATCGTATCCTTCGGCAGATAATCATACAAATGGCATTTTTCCGGGTAAAGCAAGGAAATATATTTATAAATTTCTGGGAAATAAACATGTTCACGTAACATTTCAATCTCTCGGTTTATTTCCTCTTGTAGTCGAAGTTTAGCTTGACGATCTACCATTTTATCGAGCTGGGCTTCTAGCAGAACCGCTACTGCATTTGCTGCTCTGTCTAACCTTACATGGTCCGCAATGATCTCTTTGCAAGGTGTAATTACGACCTTGTTAACCTTATCAATAGATCTTTGGTCTGCTGGATCGAAGGTACGAATAGAGTCAATTTCATCATCAAATAGTTCAACCCGATAAGCGAGTAATGACGTCATGGGGTAGAAGTCGATGATACCACCGCGAATACTCATCTCACCTTTGCTCTCTACCCGTTCAACACGTTCGTAACCCATTTCAATCATGCGCATCAGAAAAGAATCCAGTTGCAATATTCCTCCATACTGGATTGTGATCTGTGCATTCGCCATAACTTCTGGAGCAGGCAACAGTCTACGCACACCAGATACAGGGGCTACAACAACTCCTGTAAATCCTTGTGCACATTTGATTAAAACATCAATACGCTGAGCCAGCGTTTCTGGACTAGAAACGGCAGATTCAGCTGCAACAAGTTCATTGGCAGAATACAACAACACTTGGTCAGGAGAAAGTGCTTCCTGCAAATCTTCGGCCATTTTTTGAGCAGAAAACATATTATGGGTCACAATTAATAACGGACGTTTTACCTCTTCAAACAGTGAAGCCATCATGATCTGCCTTGCTGATCCAGATAATCCCGAAATGAGCTGTTCTTTCATGCCCACCGTGATTCCGGAAGCAATTGATTTTAAATCAGGGTCCTTAGAAAAAGCTTCTATAAGTGCTTGTAGCAAAAGTGGCACCTCTCTTATACTTACTAGTAACGATAGATTTACTTCCAAGTTATTCTTATTTTTACCTTAGCCAAACATACAAAAGAGTGAATTTACTAATCTTGTATGTTACAACCTCTTCTTTCTTATCGTCAAAAGAAGCCTCAGCAAACTGCTAAGGCCATGTAACGGCAGTGAATCTGCCGTCAAGACATTGAAATCAGTCTTTGGCTTCACTCTTATTACTGAAGGGGATTAGAAATCAAGCTCAATTCAGGATGATTTACTAACGCTTCATTACAATATTCACAAGTGACTTTAACTGTCACATCACCACTTAAATCATACGCTATTATATCCCGACGTTCTGCAGGGGTCAAGGAATGCAAACCTAGTTGCATTTCAGTTATCACCGTTGAATCGATCGTTCCTAACAATGAATTACAATGTCGGCAGATGTATTTTATAGCCATATTATGCCTCCTGAGGATCGTTTATACCCTCATTATGCCCTGACTCGTTCCAAGTTAGCCCTGTAATCCTTTTTTTGGGATAGAATCAACGCAGACATTTAGCCATTATACTTGGCCATCGTATGCTCATACGAATGATCGAGACTATATTCAATCGCATCACAACTATGGTCTATCATCTGTTGGACATATTCTTTCTCTTTTTTAGCGAAGGGAGATAATACATAATCTACAACAGCAACGCCTGGATTCGGACGAGATATTCCTAGGCGGATTCGATTAAATGTCTGTGTCCCCGTATGTTGTATAATGGATTTTATTCCATTATGCCCGCCTGCGCTTCCTTGGTATCGAAGCCGTATTCTACCTACTTCTGTATCCAAATCATCATAAACAACAATTAGATCTTCCAGATTGGCTTTATAATAGCTCATAAATGCATGCACAGACTCACCGGAAAGATTCATATAGGTTAACGGTTTAATGAGGACCACCTTCGTTCCTGCAATATTCCCTTCACCCACCAATGCCTTACATTTACTCGGGCCAAATGTAATGCCATGACGTGCAGCTAACGCATCGAGGGTCATGAATCCTATATTGTGGCGCGTCTTATCATAGTTGGAACCTGGGTTCCCCAGTCCTACAATCCATTTCATTGATCGTTATATCCTCCATAAGACATTATTTGTTACAATGATCTCACTCAAACAACCCAAATATCAGAACTGCAGGTGACATTTTCTTGATTGAATTCGGTCAGATTCTAACGCTATTCAGCCATTTCAAGCAACACTACGCATATCGAATTCCCGTTCAAGTTCTCAAACGAGGTATCCATGTGGACATTGGAAATATTCAATCCTTTGATAAGTACTTTGTTGAAATTGAAGGGACTCTTTATAATCAACAATATTATACATTCATTTCGAGACCAGGATATTAAAAAAGGATGCACGATAAGGGTTATATCTCCTCTACCGAGGAGGTATAACCCTTTGTTTACGTTCTACATTCTACTCAATCTCGAAGAGTTTACTAATCGACAATTCTTCGTGAACACGAATGATTGCTTCACCCATCAGAGGAGCTACTGAAAGCACCTTAATCTTGTTACTTGGATTAGGATGTGTAATCGGAATCGTATCCGTTACAATAACTTCTTTCAGTGGAGAGTTCTCAAGTCGTTCCATAGCTGGTCCCGATAATACAGGGTGTGTACAGCATGCATAGACTTCCTTCGCTCCGCCCTCAATAAGTGCATTCGCACCCAATACAATGGTTCCTGCTGTATCGATAATATCATCAATCAATATCGCCGTTTTACCTTCAATATGACCTATGATATTCATAACTTCACTGACATTAGGCTCAGGACGACGCTTATCAATAATCGCAAGCGGCGCATTAAGGAAATCAGCCAATTTTCTTGCACGGACTACGCCGCCATGGTCTGGAGATACCACAACAGGATTCTCAATCTGCATCGAACGGAAGTATTGGGCTATAATCGGAACACCCAGCATATGATCTACAGGAATATCAAAGAATCCTTGAATCTGCATGGCATGTAAATCCATCGTAATTAAGCGATGGGCACCAGCCTTTTCAATCAGATTAGCAACAAGCTTTGCAGTAATAGGATCACGGGAACGAGCCTTACGGTCTTGACGAGCATATCCATAATACGGAATAACGACATTAATACTTTTCGCCGAAGCGCGTTTCAATGCGTCAACCATCACCAATAACTCCATCAGATTATCATTTACCGGACCACAAGTGGACTGTACGATATATACATGACAGCCACGAACACTTTCGGACAACTTGACTTGAATTTCGCCATCACTAAAGCTTGTTGTATGGGAGTCTCCCATAGGAATGCCGATATAATCAGCAATTTGATTAGCCAGCTTTGGATTAGAATTACAAGTAAATATTTTGAGTTTGGAATCACAATAAGTCATAAAATAAAAACCCTCCGTGCGGATTCATTGAATTCATGTCTGTTATTAAACACTGATTAGTTCACCTAGCCAATTGAAGTTCAACATCTGTAAGGGTTTAATTCCCCTTATTCTTCTTTGCTTTGGCTTGATTACGAATCTTCTCTGCATATCCAGGTTTATTCACCTGTCGCTCTCTCGCAATTGCCATTTCATTCTCGCCAACCGAATGAGTTATCGTTGAACCCGCTACAATAAATGCACCTTTACCTACTTTGACAGGAGCAACCAAATTGACATTACTTCCAATAAAGGCGTCATCTTCAATCTCTGTCATAGATTTATTATACCCATCGTAGTTAACAGTTATTGCACCGCAACCCACATTGACATTTTTACCGACAGTAGCATCACCAATATAGCTTAGATGAGATACTTTTGAGCCATTATCAATGACTGCGTTCTTTACTTCTACGAAGTCGCCAATCTTGACATCTTCACCAAGCTTAGATCCTGGACGCAGATAAGCAAAAGGGCCAACCATTGTACGCAAACCTACCTCAGCGTGATCAAGAACAGAATGCTTGACGACGGCATGATTTGCAATAATGGATGAATCTATATCGCTATTAGGTCCAATGGTGCAGTCCTCGCCTATAACAGTATACCCTTTAATGATAGTCCCTGGTAGTAGAACTGTATCTGAACCAATCTTGACATCAGCACCAATGACAGTTGCAGAAGGATCAATAATCGTAACTCCATTCAACATATGACGCTTTGCAATTCTTTCTCTCATAAATTGTTCAGCTTCTGAAAGAGCAAGACGATCATTTACACCAATAGATTCAGCAGTATCATTCGTGATATATCCGAGAACCGTTTCATTAGCCTTCACCAGAATACCAATAACATCTGTCAAATAATATTCTGCTTGAGCATTTTGGTTCGTCACTTTCTCAAGCGCTGCGAATAGTTTAGCATTGTCAAAACAGTACGTACCTGTATTAATTTCGCGTACAGCATCTTCTTGTGGTGTGCAATCCTTTTGTTCCACAATCCGTAGTACGTTACCGTCTTCTCCACGTATAACACGTCCATAACCTTTAGGGTTATCCATTTGGGCAGCCAATACGGTTGCCGCTGCATTATTACTCTCATGCAGTTGCATCAGCCCTTCCAACGTCTCAGGCGTTACTAGAGGCGTGTCTCCACAAATAACAATCGTAGAGCCTGTTTCATCTCTAAGTAAAGGCGCAGCCTGCTTCACAGCATGACCTGTTCCTAACTGTTGTTGTTGAAGCACATATTCTGCGTCGTTCCCAAGATAAGATTGTACGGCTTCCGCACCATGTCCAACAATCACAATCACTCGCTCACTGTTGACCTGTTTAACGGTATCAAGTACATGTCCTACCATTGGTTTCCCACACACAGGATGAAGTACTTTGTATAATTTGGATTTCATCCGCTTGCCCTGACCTGCAGCAAGAACTATAGCCATTCTTTTCAAGGGTCTAACCTCCTGCTCATAAACTCACTACTGAATATATCTTATTCTAGGAAAAAAGAAAAGAGAGCCATGTAATGGCTCTCTTTTCTTTATACCCCGATATTGTAACTTAAGCGCCTTCTTCAATCACTTCTTCTTCATTAGCCGCACGTTCGTATTCTGCCAGTACAGCAGACTGAATCTTCTCCCGAGTACCGGAAGAGATTGGGTGGGCAATGTCACGGAATTCTCCATCAGGAGTACGTTTGCTTGGCATTGCAACAAACATTCCGTTATTTCCATCAATAACCCGAATGTCATGAACAACAAATTCGTTATCAATGGTAATGGATGCGATTGCTTTCATTCTTCCTTCAGAATTAACCCGACGAAGTCTGACATCCGTAATTTGCATGTGTGTGTTCACCACCTTTTTCCATCAGAGACTTGGTGTATAATTCCACACAACACACGAAAATCCTTTTTTTTAACTCAATAAAATATCCTAAAAACAGGAATTTATGAAATAAAAATATATTTCGACAAGCTTCTTGGTTATTCGTTACTAAATGAGCTTTCTTTCGTACTAAAATCGACAAAAAGCACGTCAGCTCGAGACGACTCTAATTTTCGAAATAATTACCAGGACTTACAAATATTTGTTTGCTTTTAAAATCCACTCCGGTTAATGTGGCAAGGGACACATAGTCGTGAAGCAATCGTTCTTCACTATCTACGGAACCCGATTCAACCAAGACACCAACACCAGCTACCTCGGCATTGAATTCAGCTAATAAATCAACCATGCCCTGAATCGTACCTCCAGCTTTCATGAAATCATCCACAATAAGCACTTTGGACTTTTCCTTCAAAGCACGACGTGATAAGGACATCGTATGGATACTTTTGTGCGAACCCGAGACATAATTAATACTTACCGCAGAACCCTCCGTCACCTGATGATCACGACGAACAAGGACAACCGGAAGATTAAGTTGAGCTCCTGTAGCATAGGCTAATGGAATCCCTTTGGTTTCAACGGTCATCACACAATCGATCTCTTTGCCTGAAAAGGCCGTTGCAAAAATTTTACCAGCCTCGTTCATAAGTGAAGGTTCACCTAGTAAATCAGACATATATAAATATCCACCAGGTAAGATTCGATCCACCTGTTCTAATCGCGCACATAAGTCCTGTGCAAAGAGTAAAGCCTGTTTCTTAGTCACCTTAGGAATAAATCTTACTCCACCCGTCGCACCAGCGAACGTCTGAAGTTCTCCCATGCCTTCATCTTCAAATACTTCTTTGATGATGGCCAAGTCCTCACTTATGGACGATTTAGCTGCTCCATAACGATCAGCAAATGTCGTAAGGGGAATTAATGTATGTGGTCTATTCAGTAGGTATTGAGTCATTTCCACTAAACGTGCGCTTCGTTTTAATTTTTTCACGTAATACTCCTCGCTAAATCCGAATATTATATATTGAATATATCATTTTTATACGTATTTACACAAGAGTCTATCCTTTTAGGTCAACAGTCGCACAGCGTAAACTTCGCGGCAGAAACCCCGCAGACCGTTATATATTCTTGGCACTTTTGATTCCTTAGATACTAAGCCAAATACCGTAGGACCACTACCAGACATTAACGTTCCATCTACACCCAACCTCATCATGGCTTCTTTTAATTGTTGAACTTCAGGGTGCAACTTCAATGTAACATCTTCTAGAACGTTCCCAAGTTGGCCACAGACTTCATGGAATCCCCCCGACTCAATTGCAGCAATCATGTTGGAAGCAGATGGATGTTGTTTAATCTGAGTGCTTTTTAGTCGCGTATATACTTCCTGTGTAGATACATTGATAGGAGGCTTAGCCAAAATAACCCAACATTGCGGCGGATTAGGGATAGGTGTTAACAGTTCTCCTCTACCTGTAGCAAGGGCTGTCCCCCCAGTCACACAGAAAGGTACATCAGATCCTAGTTCCGCACCTAGTCGCTGTAAGTCTTGTACCGGTATATCAAGCCCCCATAGTCGATTCAGACCTCTGAGTGTAGCTGCTGCATCGCTACTTCCGCCAGCCAGACCTGCAGCCACAGGAATCTTCTTGTCTAAATGAATATGAACGCCTTTTCTTACATCATAACGATCCTTAATTAATCTCGCAGCTTGGAAGGCGAGATTCTTCTCATCCAGCGGAATATATCCCGCTTGGCTCGATATAATAATTGTATCCCTAGGTAATTCCACCATTTCTAAACGGTCTGCTAAATCAACCATCGTCATTACCATCTCTACTTCATGATAACCATCAGGACGCTTATGTAATACATCCAGCATTAGATTGATTTTAGCTGGTGCTTTCTCATAAATCTTCAAGGCGTTCACCCACCCTTACCTTTTCGCTCATAATAACTTCACACATTATACCAAACTGTCTCATTCAAGTCATTTACGATTATGCTGAATTATGATGATCATACCTTTCTTTAACCAAGATTCAAATAGTTTATCCCTTTTTCAGGATTTTTGTATCATCATTCAGAAATATAAAAAGCGAAGGTCAACCCTCTAGGGGATGACCTCCGCTTTAAAATTGACTAATCTGGATTTCTAGCTGCTGCTTTTTCCGCTAATTCAATTGCTCTTTTGACCATATTTCCTGCATCCTTCGCTCTAATGCCTCCCCATCCATCTTTCTGGACAGTATCATAGAATCCTAAATCCTTTGCAAGTTCATTTTTGAGTTCATCTGACATTACACTACGTCTTTTACGGCTCACGTATAATCCCCCTCAATGAATTGAAATAAATGTCGCTGTTAGTATAACGCGGGTGATCACTTCTCATTCATCAGCCCTTTTGCAGATCACATACCTCTTCTAATTCAAAATATAACAAAAAGGCAATCCTCCAAGAGGACTGCCTCATCTTTATAAATAAATTTACGCTTTAATATACTCAAGCTGCATTTCACTGTTATCCTCGCAAATTGTAACTTCTACCGAAGCAGTAAGAATATCTGCGTAACTGTATGAAACACGTTTAAAAGTTTGTTGTTCTTGATCTAGTTTCACAATAAAAACAGAAGGGTACGTTTCTTCCAAAACACCAGTTCGCTCAACAGTCTTTCTTCGACCACCATTAGCTCGTAACATAATTTTTTGACCTACATGAGCATCGAGACTGTGCTTGATATCTAACAGTGCGTTTTTAGCCATGTCTAACGACCACCTCTTTCCTTGTCCATTATAACGGATAATTCGTAGGTTGTCAACTTAAAACATTAATTATATCAGCACTAAAATTATCTTGTCAACGAATTTTTTTTGAACCTACAAACACTTGCAAAAACCGCCTAAATTCAGCAAATAAACCCCAAATTTAAGGAGACTGTTCGGGGTTTATTTCTTTTTTTGACAACTACTGTATGTCTTAAACCGTGTAGTACGTCGTTATTTAATTTCAACAGAGTTCTGAAAAGACTAAATTGCTGCTGGCGTTACTTTAAGCGTAGATAGATCATACAAGCGTGGTAGACCTATACGATAGCTTCCCCGGGATTCAATCCCGCCTACACCTTCAGTACCACTAATCGTATTTCCTAGGACATCATTCATATTGATAATCTCTTTAATCGACGTGAATGAGGCTTTTGCAGCTACGTACACTGGGTCCAGAGCATGAATTAGAATACGTGCTGGTGAACTAGCAAAGTTCGCTCCTGACTGGAGTAATGCTTCAAAGTGGGACTGACAAGCGCCTGCAATAATCGTAAGCGAATCTAAATGGCGATCGTACTGACGCGCTACTTGAATAGCATTTACGAAATTTTGTGAATTTTTGTAACTGTTCAGACTATAGAGATCCTGATTTCTCCTATATTTCAATACGCCATCATGGCCCGTAATGACCAAAATATCTGGTTGGACCTTTGGTAGGAGTCTATATAGGGCATCCGCCATACCTGATTCTCTGACATAGTGTCCTTCCGCCGGGACACGAAGTTGTTCATAGGCCTGAAGGCTTTTTTTTAGATAATTTGGATCACCATCCAAATGTAGAACTTTACCAGGTACTTCGAAGAAGGTAGGTTCCTTCGTTTGGCCCCAATCTCCACCCGTCTGAGAAAGATTTCGAGCAGATTGTTCTTCACGGTGGCGTTGAAGAGACGATAAAGACTCATTCGCCTTCACTTGGGCACGTTGCGTTTTCTCGCTCACGGGTGCATAGGGAACCTTCAACAAGTCTCTAATGGGGGAATCCGCCAACAGTCGGAAATCCGTCCCCTTCAGGATGGCATAATCCTGCTGTATATCTTCAATACGAAATGCAATATCACCGCCATACGATTGACGGACCACCAAATCTCCCAAATTCATCAGACATCACCCCTACCCCATGGTATGGGCAGTCACCCCTATTGGTTCATGTTTTCGGCATATTTATCACTGAAACTTGTTAAATTCCTTATACAATACCAGCCTCAAGCAATATATTACTAAGCGTTGCAAATTCCTGAAGACTGAGTGTTTCACCACGACGGGAAGGCTCGATACCTGCTTGGATCAACAAGGAATCAATACGTTCGCGCCCTCCTGTTGGAGAGAATCGGCTCTTCAGGTTATTAGAAATAGTTTTCCGACGCTGGGCAAATGATGAATGTACCACATCAAAGAAATGCAGTTCATCCTTTGCATCCACCGGTGGGTGTTCCCGAACCGTAAGACGAATGACGGCAGAATCCACATTCGGTTGGGGTATAAACACAGTGTTCGGCACAGTACAGATCAACTTTGGTTCACTATAATATTGAACAGCAATGCTAAGGCTACCGTAATCCTTGCTTCCTGGTGAGGCTGCCATGCGTATAGCAACTTCTTTTTGAATCATGACAACAATATGCTCAAGTGGGAGTTTACCTTCCAGAAGTTTCATCAAGATAGGTGTCGTAACGTAATAGGGTAGATTAGCTACTACGCTGACCTTAGATACATCTTTAAAGTTCCGCTCAAACAAATCAGGCAAGTCTACTTCGAGTACATCCGCTTGTTCTACCTGAACATGTTCATAAGGCTCCAACACTTCTTCTAATATTGGAATAAGACGTCTGTCAATCTCCACTGCTGTTACCGTACCTGCTGTTTGTGCCAACCTCTCAGTAAGTGCACCGATCCCTGGGCCAATCTCTAGAGCCCCTTTTGTGGGATCCAACTCAGCTGCATCCACAATTTTGTCTAAAATATTCTGATCAATCAGAAAGTTCTGACCTAGACTCTTCTTAAAAGAAAAACCATGACGTCTGATGATATCCTTCGTTCGCCTTGGTGTAGCAATATTGTCTAACTCATTCATATTCTTAACCTCCCTCTTCAATTTGGGCGAGGGCACTCACGAATTCATCACGCGTAATTTGAAATATAGCGAGACGCTTCAGGAACTGCTTGCCGTTACAATACCCAATTCCAAGAATGTTACCCATAGCCATTCTACGAGCAGCTGCATCAGGGTGCACCATCAGACCTGCTTGTACAAGGTCCTCCAGGTCTATCAGGCTCTCCACCCCTTCATAGGACGTATGAACCCGTGCTAATGCATGACGGATCGCTTCTGGCGATGCATTCTCTACACCAATATCACCTTTACGCGTGGCATCAACCTCGGGAATGAACGCATGCTTACATCCCTGCACACGAGATGCAATAATTTTGCGAATCCGCTCACCGGCGTGATCAGGATCGGTAAATATAATAACACCTCTACGTTCTTGTGCTAGGGCAATACGCCGTATCGTACGTGCATTAATTGCTGAACCGCCTGTTTCGATTGTGTCCGCTTCTACAGCCCTCTTAATGGCCGTAGTATCATCGCGACCTTCCACGACAATGATTTCTTTAATCATGATGATTCTTCCCTTCAAAATCCAGTATAACAACAAAAAGAAGAGGAGTTATCCTCTTCTTTAACATGACATCCATATGACCCTAATAGTATAGCATTATAACACCATTGTAAAACGTGTTTAGTTCAATTCCGGCTTGATCGGTCCAATCACATATACCGTTTTTCCGGACTTTCTTCCGAAATTACGTGCATTCTGTAAGGAATCATAATACACGTCAATTTTGTTCCCTTTTATAGCGCCGCCTGTATCTTCTGCACGACGGAAGCCAATACCTTCAATATACACCCACCACCCAATAGGGATAACTTTAGGGTCAACCGCAATGGTGCGCCCTTCTGTAACGCGTGTACCCGAAGCTGTCTTCGTACCTATTCCTGGTTCTTCAGAAGAATAGGCAGTCATAGAAACATTCTTAAGGACTTTCTTATATGTGAAATCGACTCCAGCCTTACTAGTCTTGTTATTCTGACTCACCTTTGTAACAGGGCTCTTCTTGCTGGTTTCTTTCTTAACTACTTTTGGGGATGCTATTACGACTGGCTTAGGTGCTTCTACCTTTGTACCTACAGCAATAACCTTATCTTGCCTGGTACTCCGCACTTCTTTACCAACTACCTTCATCGAGACAAACTGACCATCTTGAAATATCTTCTCGACATGATGGACAATGGCACCTGGCTGTCCATTTTGAACCACCTTAACATTTCCTTTTAGAATCGTAGGGTCTGAAGTCTTGATCACCTGAAAGGGGACTTCCTCTACGCGATCTACAATCTGTTTGTTAATCCGGACAACCTTGATATCCAATTGATTGGTAACTTTAGTTGTCAGTGCAGGAAATACCTTATCCGATTCGTTGAGAGAAACACCCATTTCCCGAATAGCCTCTTTCACCGAACCCTGCGTTGTAAGTATGGGATGGGATTTACCATCAACGGTAACATTAATTTTACTTGCCCGTTGAATTTGAACCTTATCCCCATCTTTAATTGTACCGTTCAATGCCATGGACACCTTATCTTTGGGTCCTAGTATGATGGCTTCTTCCTCAAGCATTTCTCGCAACAACGTATGATTTGTCTCAATGGCTTTAACCTGACCGTCTACCGACACATATACTTGTTTACGCGTTTGAATGCTGATTAATAAAAGAGCCATCAGGGTAATTGCAATTAAAACAATAGCTACAACAGAAATATTACGTACATATTCATGCTTCCAACGCGTTGCGTAAGTCATGCTGGATGATGATGAATCATGGGTTTCTTCATTCAAAATGCCCACTTTCCGATCCTCCTTCATAGCCTCGCCGTCTATGTAACCATATATGTAATCTGCGATTGACGTGACTATTTTAAATTTTTACAGGATACTTAACCACAAGTGTATCCTGCATCCTGTACCAGTCTGCTCGTGATGATTGTCACCCCCTGTTAAACAAGAGTATGATGACAATATTGTCTTTATTCAAAAATAAAAGAAGCCATAAGAAAGAGTTAGAGGAACTCTTTCGTGGCTTCCCGATCATGAATAGACGGAATTTGCATACACGAGGTTGCCTCTCTTCATAACGCTTACGAGGTTAGCTGTCGGGTTTGGACGAAAGAGAGCCGCCCGATCTTAGGTCTACCGCTCATGGCGGATGCCCTTGAATTCACCCCAAAGATCCAATAAAAGAAATCAAATACGTCATCCACCTGATATTTCATCAGTTTTTCTGCTCGTATTGGTTCCCCCGTTCTCCACACAATTGGAGATTTAGCGAGACTGGTTCAGGAAAATAATAAGCAATCAAAAAACGATCTACTCTTATCACTGAAAAGATAATATCGTGTTTTCATGCAAGTTGTAAAGCACTAATCAACCACAAAAATACGAATAAATAGTTAAAATATTGTAATATTATCGCTTTATATCATCATAAAACAAGTATTAGTCGCTTATTCTTCCTCTTTTGCTACATTTCCTCTCGTTTTTAACAAATCCCAAATAGTGACAGTGCATTTTGGGTAGTTATTTGGGCTAATTCTTCAATGTCAACCCCTTTAATCTGAGCAGCCGCTTCTGCCACTAACCTAACATGAGCAGACTCATTTCTCTTCCCACGATAAGGATGGGGAGTAAGATATGGGGAGTCTGTTTCGATCAATAATCGATCCATTGGAACCTGGGCTAATACCTCTTTTGGTTGCTTCGCATTTTTAAATGTGATGGGCCCACCAAATGATAAATGAAATCCCATATCAAGACACATTTTTGCCGTTTCCCAACTGCCTGAGTAGGAGTGCATCACCCCACCAACCTCGTGTGCTTTTTCCTCTCGTAAAATTCTTACCACATCTTCATGTGCATCTCTATTATGAATGACAATAGGCATGTTAATCTCACGAGCAAGTCCAATTTGCTGGCGTAGTACTTGTTGTTGAATATCTTTAGGTGAGGTATCCCAATAATAATCAAGTCCAATTTCACCAATGGCTACAACTTTCTCATGTTTACACAGGGACGCGATCCATTCCAGATCCCCTTCTTTCATCGTAATGGCATCTTGTGGATGCCATCCTACAGCAGCATAGATAAAATCATATTTCTCAGCTAGTGCCATTGTCGTCGGGATTGTCTCCCGATTAAAGCCAACATTTATCATTTTACCTACGCCATTTTTAACTGCACGTGCAATAACCTCTTCGCGGTCCTCGTCGAATTGCGGTGCGTCAAGATGAGTATGTGTGTCGAACAACATCATGGTATAACCCCCTCTTAATCTGGACAAACGCAAGCCTTTTATCAATAATCTTCAAAAATATGGGCAATAGAAGGAGAAAATAGCGATAAAGCCGCCTTCAACTTCTGTTCAGGATAATATAGGTGACATTTACCGCGATGTAGACCACTAATAGATCTTACAATTTCTGACACTTCAGAAATTTCTTTTAATTTTTCTTGTCGATCCAACAATAAAATATGTTTCTGACTCACTCCATCACTAGGATGAAATATATCGTAGGGAAGATCACTTGGGAAATCAATAACAAAGTCATAATTCGGATCTAAACCTGCTTGTATAAATGCCTGTCGAATCTCTTGAATCATGTCATTATTATCCGAATCTAATTCTACATATTTATACAGTCTACGATGCATGAATCGTTCACAGAGCTCACTTAGTATAGGATCCTGCTCCGTCACCCACTGCATAAATACAGTCAGAATGAGAGCCTCATCTAATTTCAAATATTGCTCAACATTCAATTTATCTTCAAATAAGTATATCAATGGCTTCATCATAAACTCAAATTTATATCCATTATTATATAATTCTTTTGCACGTCGAATGATTAAACGTAATACAATTTCTGAACTTCTTGTCACGGGATGAAAATACACTTGCCAGTACATTTGGTATCTTGACATAAGATAATCTTCAACAGCATGCATTCCAGATTCCTTCACCACGATTCGTTCATGATGGGGTCTCAGCATTCTGATAATCCGATCGATATCAATCGTACCGTAATTTACTCCAGTATAGTATGCGTCACGAAGCAGATAATCCATTCGGTCAGCATCAAGTGGACTAGATATGAGATTTACTACAATGGGTTTATCATAAGTTTTTGCAATGACTGAAGCAACCTTTGTCGGTAACTCAGGATCTACCTCAAATAGAATATTATTTATTTCTGTATCACCTAGAACGATGCGACATGTCCAATCCTCATGATTCATATCGAAGGCTTCTTCTATAGAGTGGGAAAAGGGACCATGTCCAACATCATGTAGCAAAGCAGCGCAAAGGGTTAGTAATTTCTCCTCTTTAGGCCATTCTGTATATTCATTTCTCTCAAATGATGAAATGATTTGCCTTGTAATTTCATAGACTCCTAATGAATGTGAGAAACGACTGTGTTCAGCTCCATGAAAAGTGAAAAAGGATGTTCCCAATTGACGTATACGGCGTAGTCGTTGAAACTCAGGCGTATTAATCAACCGCCAGATTGTCACATC
This sequence comes from Paenibacillus sp. Y301, assembly GCF_059445505.1. Classification (NCBI taxonomy): domain Bacteria; kingdom Bacillati; phylum Bacillota; class Bacilli; order Caryophanales; family Paenibacillaceae; genus Paenibacillus; species Paenibacillus sp. Y301. The sequence goes on from NZ_JCAIUL010000020.1 coordinate 51,225, forward strand.
TTGCACATAAATGTAATTATGAACTGGATCTTTGAATACCTTTTCTTCATTTAGAGGACACATCATAACATTTTGCCACTCCTTTGTGGGATACATCATTTAAAGGAAACGTTGAACAATGTCGAACTATGTACTATTTTGTTCATTTATGAATGGTTAAATCGACAACTGATGTAATCATTTAATACCCTTATCTTAACCCTTTTATCTTATATATCAACACTTTTTCAATATTTCAACGTCAATTTATTAAAATTTATAGGTTGACTAATTTGGGAAAGGTTGGTATTGTAATATCATTAAAACAAGAATGTTGTCGAATCGTGACATTTAGGATGAGCAATTGAGAGGAGCAAATATAATTATGATGAAATCAACAGGAATTGTAAGAAAAGTAGATGAACTTGGACGGGTTGTTATTCCGATTGAATTGCGTCGTACTCTAGGTATAGGAGAAAAAGACGCTTTAGAAATCTACGTTGATGGAGAGCGTATCATGCTTAAGAAGTATGAACCAGCTTGTATCTTCTGTGGTAATGCAGAAAACGTAATATATTTCAAAGGTAAAATTGTTTGCAACGAATGTATTTCCGAAATTCCTGTACCTGTGACAATTTAATAAAAATAGGTTATAATAGAAATAATTAATTTAGTAATTCAAACCTTTTTCATATCTCCTTAATGTCTTCCTAGCTTTGACTCAAAGCTTATGGAAGACATTTTTTTTGTTTATTTCTATAACATGATTTTAAAGCAATGAATTATAAATATCCCGCTTAGAAACGCCACGATCATTAGCTGTTTTTTTCATCGCATCTTTTTTTGAATCGCCCATTTTTTCGTAATGATTCACATGTTCCTCTATAGATAACTCCTGCCACCATGCTTCTCTCTGTGTCTTCTCTTCTTCCTGACTGGCACCTTCTACAACGATGACATATTCTCCAATAGGTGAATGTTCATCTAACCATACCAAGCAATCCTCAATACTACCCCGAACAATCTCTTCATACCTCTTAGTCAATTCACGAGCAAGAACGACCTGACGATTACCTAGTCCATCTAGAAGGTATCCCAATGTCTTTACAATACGGTGTGGAGACTCATAGAATAACAAGGTTCCTTGTCCATACTGGAGAGAAGACAGCACCATCTGAATATCCTTGCGGTCACGAGGTAGGAATCCAGCAAAAGTGAACCGCTCCGTAGATAATCCAGATACAATTAATGCCGATAGTGCAGCATTAGCCCCCGGAATAGGAATGACCGGAATTCCTTCAGCAATGGCTAACTTCACCAGGTCTGATCCTGGGTCAGAAATGGCCGGAAGACCTGCATCACTGACCAAGGCTAAATTTTTTCCTTCTATTATATACCGAATTAATTCAGGGCCACTCGCGGCCTTATTGTGCTCATGATAACTAAAGAATAATTGTGGTGTTATTTCAAAATGAGTTAATAATTTTCGTGTCTGACGTGTATCTTCAGCTGCAATAATATCGCATTCTTTTAATATTCTAATCGCACGAAACGTGATGTCCTCTAAATTACCTATCGGTGTGCCTACAAGGTATAATGCACCACACGTCCGTGAATCTTCCCCTTGAAAGCTACTTTGCTTGTGTACACTCATATGTCACCCTCTTTTGATCTCATTTGATCCATAGTAAATATCTATTAGCTCCTGGCAATAGTCATTTTGCTCATTATAAACAATCAGTGGAGGGAGAATTCGAACTTCTGGCTTCCCATCTCGTAATGCCTCAATTAATACCATGTTAGCCTCGGAATGTGCACGAGAATGAACAAAACGAATTCGCTTCGGTTCCAGTCTATTCTCCCTCATTAATGTAATTAGTTCACCCAATCGCTGAGGTTTATGCACCATATTCACTTTTCCACCTGTTCGCACTAGACGAGAGCAAGCTTGTATGACCTCCTCAAGCGTACAATGAATCTCATGACGGGCTATCGCTTGATGTTCATTTAGCTTAATATCGCTGCCATTCATCGGCATATAAGGTGGGTTCACTGTAATTGCATCATATACACCATGGCCCGTTTCCTTATATAGCTCACGTAGATCTCCTTCTCTGATTACAATGGAATCGTCTAATCCATTAAGTTGTACGCTGCGACGAGCCATATTAGCCAATCTTGGTTGAATTTCAATACCTTCTATAGAAGCTTGGGTTCGGGAACTTAACAATAGAGGAATAACCCCATTCCCGGTACATAAATCTAATATACGTCCTTTTGGCGGAACGCTTGCGAAACGGGCTAACAGAACGGCATCCATCGAAAAACTGAATACTTCATCACTCTGAATAATCCGTAGATCATGTGTTAATAGATCATCAAGGCGTTCTGATGGCTGTAGAATAACTTCATCTATACTCATATACCCAATCCTTACATCAATTATTATGCTCCATGCTTCAAAAAAACCGTAGGCAATTTCTCCTACGGCTTGTTTGTGCTATTTATTCAAGAATGACAGACAGAAAAGGCAGTCGCCTTCTGTTCGTAAATGCCCATAATAGACATTACAAATATGGAAGCCTTCGTGATACAACCTTGCAAGGTTATCATATCCCTCTCCAACGACATCTTCTGGTACTTCATGAGGAAGATGCGGTGTAGCAGATGCAACTTTTTCTTCCATAAGCTGAGCTTCTCTTTTTAAAATAATCCGAAGCCGCTCATTCTCAAGAATAAGTCGATTATTCTCTTCAAGAAGTTCTTTAACAAGTAGCTTTAACTCACCTAAATCACTGTGCATGTGTTCCATTTGTGCTTCCATTTCCTGCATGCGTAGAAATACATTTTTCTTTTCCATGTTTCCACCCCGAACAGTAACCTCATTGGTCTACTTGATGACAACGTCATCCATTGGAAGTTCCTTAACTTTGCCCAATTCGAACAATTGCACGTGAACGCTGCGACTGCTAGCATTAATTCCTACGACTTTACCATCTCCCAAGGCAGTGACCACCATTTTACCAACGGCAGGCAGTTCCTCTCTTACACTTTCGTAGTTATCATGCTCAAACTTGAGGCAACACATGAGTCTTCCACATAATCCAGAAATTTTGGTCGGATTCAACGACAAGCGTTGATCTTTTGCCATCTTAATTGATACTGGCTCGAAATCTCCGAGCCATGATGAACAACATAGAATTCGCCCGCATGGGCCAATTCCACCCAGCATCTTGGCTTCATCTCTTACGCCAATTTGTCTCAGCTCAATTCTTGTTCTGAAAATGCTTGCAAGATCTTTAACAAGCTCTCGGAAATCTACTCTTCCTTCAGCTGTGAAATAAAAAATAATTTTGTTTCGGTCAAACGTAAATTCTACGTCCACAAGCTTCATTTTGAGTTCGTGGTCCCGAATTTTATTTAAACAGGTAGCAAACGCATCTTTTGCTGCCAATTGATTCTCCTCCACAATGCTAGCGTCGGAATCACTGGCGATACGAATAACCTTCTTCAGTGGTAAGACCACATCTGATTCGTGTACCTCTTTTTTCCCAACAACAACTTTTCCATATTCGATCCCTCGCGCTGTTTCAACGATAACGCTATGATCCTTCATAATAGGGAAGTCCAATGGATCGAAATAATAGATTTTACCGGCTTTTTTAAACCGGACACCCACTACACAGTACAAAAACTAACCCCCTACCATCACATCTTGGTGTTTCCTAAAGAAGCACTGAGTCTAGCAGCTATTAACTTTCTAGTCCCATTAGAAACTGTTCCAGACAGAGTTGTCCATTCACATTGTATCGCAACTTTTTCTTTCCTTCTGCCGCCAGATCCATATAGGAGATCCACTGAGCAGAACTTCGTGAATACGCCTGTGATGACAAATACTCCAGCTGATCTATGAAAACGATACTTTCGTGCCTTTCGTATTGAACATGCAGCATATCTTTAAACCACAAGTGAAACAGGTTAAAGAGAATATCTAGGTGCTCTGAGAGTCCCGCTTTGAACAACTTCGTCCCTGCAGTAATGAGTGACGTGCTGCCTCTGCCCATAGACTCCTTTCCTAATTGTAACACTACGTTTCTAATTTCTGCAAACCAATTCTGCTCAAGAAGTTCCCTACATCCTTCCAATCCAGATGATAGATGCACCGCACAGCGAACTAACGGTGAAGGATAACCTTCATGAATAAGGACCTGAAGCATCATGGTTTCACTTAAAGGGCTAAAGGGTACGCGTTGAGATCGAGATTGAATCGTCGGTAGTAGGGATTGTACATTCTCTGCAATCAGAATGGCAACTGCAGGAATTGGTGGCTCTTCCAGAAACTTAAGCAAGCTATTTGCTGCTTGGTTCGTCATTGTATCCGCTTGATCAATAATATATACCTTCGGATTCTTCGATTCCGAACGATAGGAAAAGACCCGCTGTAATCCGCGGATCTGGTCAATTTTGATGGAAGCTCCGTCAGGATTGATTAGAGTTAGATCCGGATGATTACCATGCTCGACTTTACGGCATTCCAAACAATTTCCACAAGCATCATCTTTACTCTCCGTACAGAATAATGCTTGTGCAAATGCGAGCGCAGTCTTCATCTGACCACTACCTGCTGGACCATTAAATAAGTATGCGTGACTAACAGTATCTTTGCGTAGACCATTCTGAAGCATCTGCTTCGCAGTTTCCTGGCCTAAAATATCATTAAAAGACATAAATCCTCTTTTCCTGGGTGAATACTGTCAAGGTTGCCATCATATTAAAAACATAAGTTAATGAGCATTCCTCGAATTTCGCCCATTTGTTGCAAAAGGTCTATTTTACCTTCTTCACTATCTAATAATTCATCAGCCATGGCTAATAACGCAGCATCTACCTCATCTATCAACTTGTAGCGTTTTCCACGTCCACGTCGATCCCAGCCTTTGGTATCCTTCATCGATACACCACGACGAACTGTATCTTCAAGGAATCGCTTAACCATCGCACGATAGGCCTTTAGCTCACGTATCGTCATTGACCTAGCAAGGCGATCACCCTGCATTTGGATCTCTTTGAGACGTCGACCTAGCTCTTCCTGTGTTGCCTGATGTCCCTGTTGTTGAATAACATCAGAGAACGATCTCTGTTGAATAGGTTTCGCGCCGCTATCTACAATCGGTACTTCACTTTTAATAGGTCTATAACCCGGGTTTATTTTCAAAGGATATCTCCTGCTTTCATGATACTCCCATTAGATTCAATTAATGCTGTTAACCATTGCTTCTTTTTCTAGAAATGCTCAAAGCGCTCTACTGGCATTACAAATACGGTTGCTCCACCCACTTGCACTTCTACTGGAAGCGGCAAATAGGAATCTGTTGTCCCGCTCATTGGAGTGACAGGCGTAACCAATTGCTCTCGAACCTTACAACTCTTATTAATGACGCTCATAACAGCCTCAACCTGACTATCATCAATCCCAATCATAAAAGTTGTATTACCTGCCCGAAGAAATCCTCCTGTACTCGCAAGTTTTGTTGCACGAAAGTTCGCCTTAACCAATTCCCCTGAGAGTCTGTTACTATCTTTATCTTGTACAATCGCAATGATTAATTTCATCTTGCATTCCTCCTCATCTAAATAGAGTTCTTAATCTGTATACTTCTTAACTCCATAACAGAGATCTAAGTGAAGTTACCTTCTCTCATCTTTGAACCATTTAATGTGAATGCGAAACATGACGGATATCATCACTTACTTATTCTTATTTGACAATGACCCATTAAAACCCTTTAAAATACCCTTTTCCATCTTAGAAATAATATCGTTTCTGACTTGAATTAGGCTCTGTTCTGCATTAATTGTAATCACTCTCTCCGGGTATTGTGCCGCAATGATGTGGTAACCCTCGCGGACCTTATGATGAAAATCTATATTTTCCATATCTAGTCGATTCACTTCGCGCTCCTGACTAGCCGCGATTCGTGATAACCCCACTTCAGGATTAATGTCCAAATAGAATGTCACATCGGGCATAAGAGACTCAATAGCGAATTGATTAATACTCCAGACTTCTTCCATCCCTAACCCTCGTGCGTAGCCTTGATAAGCTAGACTGCTATCGACAAATCGATCACAGATAACCGTGATTCCTTCTTCTAGGGACGGTCTTACCTTTTCCACTAAATGTTGCCGACGAGCAGCAGCATACAGTAAAGCTTCTGTTCGTGCATCCATCTTCGTATGCTTCGTATCTAGTATGACATCACGAATCTTCTCTGCTATATCAATGCCACCCGGTTCCCGGGTAAACATATGGGGTATGGAACGACTTTCAAAATAGGTACTTAATTGACTAAGAACGGAGGTCTTACCAGATCCATCTCCACCCTCAAATGTAATAAACTTTCCCTTAAGATTCATGCATTTCCTGCTTTCTGTCCTTCTTAAAGACCATAATACTGTGTAATTCGGGGTCTGCAGCGGCATGGCACTTAGCTCCTGCTTGAGATAATACAAGAAGACGTTCCTGAGTATCTTTAGAGATACTCTCGCCCATATATAACAATGGTATACCTGGGGGATACGGAATAATCATCTCGGCTGCTACCCTCCCTCCACATTGCTCTAGAGGTATTGATTCGACCTGTTCTGACGACACTGGCTTCATATTAAAGGAGATGGGTGTCGAAACAGAGTTTCTCATAATGTTCCACGTGGAAAATTCGACAGCATTCTTCATGGCCAATGTATTCTCTTCTGAGTGGGTATCTACCCCTATTACAGATATATGCTGAAGGGCCCTCAAAAGGTGATTAGCATCCTCCATCGTGGATCCTAAGCTAAAGAGTAAGACGACGTATCGTTCGTCGCTCATCTCTGGAATGCAGCCCTGCGCCTCTAAATGGCGCTGAAGCTCATATCCACTCAGGGTCCCTGTGCCGTCATAAATGACGGCTTTGAAGGGATCCTGCGAGGTATACGCCGCGGCGAAGCCGGCTGGCTGCTGCGGTTGCAGCAGCCCGAAGCGCGGGAGCTCCGCGAGCCCGCGCTTGAAGGCATCCACGGCGGCGAGCCCCGCCGTGAAGATGGCCGCACCGCCTGTGTGCAACAGGCGACGGGCTAGATCGAGCGAAGCCATCATAGGATATGATGGGCTGGAGCTCTGGACCATGGCTAGCCGCTGGCGTAGCAGCGTGCGGTCTAGCCGTGGGCCCTGCACATGTAGCATAGCGCCCATGGTGAGTGCCGACAGCATTTTGTGCGTCGATTGTACGACGCCATCTGCTCCACAGGATAAGGCGCTTGCTGGTAGCGATGGATGTTGCCCATAATGTGCACCATGGGCCTCATCTACTAGCAGCGGCACATCATATCTGTGGCATGCTTCTACCAACGATGCCATATCCGTCCCCATACCATAATAATTGGGCATGGTGACAAGCACTCCCTTGGTATGTGGATACTTCTCTAATGCTGCGGTAACCTGATCTGCTGTAGGGGCTGTCGCTAATCCACTAATAGGATCGACTTGAGGCTGTAAGAATACAGCCTGCGCTCCAGCCAACATTAAACCATGCAATACCGATTTGTGCACATTACGTTGGACGAGTAATAACTCACCTGGGGCAGAACATACGGTTAGAATCAAGGCTAAGTTTCCTACCGTACTTCCTCCAACAAGAAAGAAACTCTCTTCTGCACCGAAACAATTCGCCGCCAGTTGTTGTGCCTCAAGAATAACTCCTTCGGGATGATGAAGATCATCGGTTCCTATAATCTCAGTAACATCAATCTCCATCATCTCAGATAGTATTCCCGCTCCCCCACTGGAAGCGTAAGCTTGGCCATTTTTGTGCCCAGGAACATGAAATGAGGCTCGTTTTGCCCTTTTATATTCAAGTAACGCTTCATACAGCGGTGCCTCTTCCTTATTCAAATCACACAGACTCCCTCGAGTTTTCTCTTGTTCCCGACCTGATACCTCAGATTCATGGTACTGATGTAGTAACTCTCTTTCTTGCTTCATTAATAGTTCGGAGTCTTTCCGTTTCTTAGTCACCTTAACTGTTCACTCATCTAATACACTAAAACTCATGTAATACTTGTACAGTTTGGTTATATTTATTTTAGATATAAAACTATCTATCTCTATTTTATCGTAATTTATTCATATCGCCTATCCTTACCTCAGTTTTAATGAATATCTCATAGGAATACCTATATTCTCATAATACCCAACTCAAGACAGAAAAACCCATAGTATACATCGATACTATAGGAATTTTCCACTATCACTATATTTAGTTAACTCACTAGTAGCCTAACGAACTTTAAACATGTCAAACCCAACTCATATATGATGATTCCTTATAATGAAATCTTTAGTTTATACGGACGCCACTGTGAAGCGCTCTTTACGATGCTTGGGCTGTTCAATCTCGTCTAATAAAGCGACTGCATAATCTTCCATACTAATATAACTTCTACCTTCCTTACTCACGAGCAGGTGATCCTTCCCTGATTGATACTGACCCGTTCCTTCTCCTGGCTCAATCTCTGCTGCAGGACTAATAAATGTCCAGTCAATGATATTATCTGCTAAGTATAATGAGAGTGCTTTCCCTTGATTTGTGGCCGTTGGTAAATAGATATCGGGGAATTCCGGTGTGTCGAACACTCTAGTTCCTTGATTATCTACATATAGACTTCCTGCACCACCAACAACCAATAAACGAGTATTAGGTGCTTTACTTGCTAAATCTATTAGTTTTTTATTGGCATCTATGTGTAAATGTTCTTCGCCAGGTTTCGTACCATAAGCACTTACAACAACACCAAATGCTTGTAATTCATTCGTTAGCTCAAAAACATCCTTCTCAATCACAGCAATGTCACCTAAATCTTTAACCTTATTAGAATTCCGTACAATTGCTGTAACTTCATGACCTCGACTTAAGGCTTCTCGTACGACGCGACTTCCAATTCGCCCACTTGCACCAATCACTGCAATATTCAACCGGAACAACTCCTTTAGTTATTTATTATTCATCACTTGTAACGATTATAGTTACAGGTTGACTCAATGTCAATTCTCCATCCTTGGAATAACTGTTGGATCCCATTATGCTATAATGTAACTAAATCTGATTCATCCTATGTTTGTCCTATTTTGTGATTGAGAATACCTATTTCGTTTGTGGAGGAATGCATCATGGCCATCAGCAGTCGCCTTTCTGTAGCCGTTCATATATTATCCTTATTGGAAATATCTAAAAATGAAAAATTAACCTCTGAGTTTATTGCTAGCAGTGTAAATACGAATTCAGTGGTAGTACGCCGCATTATGGGCATGATGAATAAAGCTAGAATTATTATTACCTCTCCTGGTGTAGCTGGCGCAGTGATCACTAGACCCATCTCACAAATTACCTTATTAGATGTTTACCTAGCTGTTGAATCAGAACACCAAGATTCCTTATTCTCGATTCATAATAAGCCCAATCCTAATTGCCCCATTGGCAAAAATATTCAACATACACTTGATCATCGGTTCACTCAAGCACAACGTGCCATGGAGAATGAGTTAGCTAACATTACTATAGAAGAAATAGTCTCAGATCTTTTACGTCAGGACTCTCCCATCTCTTCTCCTTCCATACAAACAAAAAAAGAGCAGCTATAAATGTTAGCTACCCTTTGTTCATAAATATGAACTATACATTGACTTGCATACTTATTTGCTTCATTTGATGAATAAAATAATGATACTTCGCTTCCTCCGCATCCGTATGCACCATTTCCGATTCGCAAGCTTCGCAGATAAATTGAGATAAAATACTTATCCCTTCCTCTTTACCTTGCCCGCAAATAATACAGACGTGTTCGGTATGATCTTCCATCATCCATCCCACCTTGTCCTTTTTCCTATCAGTATGAACCAGTTTCTACTATTTTAAACCTTTTCATAGAACCTTTATATGGTCCTCGTTCGTTTTAATATAAGTATTCAGCTATATCTTTCTTGGTGTCTGTACTTAAAACATCTTTACAAAAACTCTAGTATAACCGATATAACTTATAAATGACCTCAAAGGGGGAAAGTTATAATATATGACAGACAAGATGGAGACTAATGCTACCCTTTATCAGTACAAACTTATAAAAAAGGTCGCCATTACCCAGAAAACGAGCGCGCTTTATTTACTTCTTCCCATACTTGCAGCAATTGTAGAAATGATTCTTATTTCTTGGACTAGTATCTTCTATTTCTTATTAGCCCTTCCCATTGTAGTATGGATTCATTATGTTATATCTCACTCAACTGTATTGATTACAGCATACCGTTTACGCAAACGTTGGGCATTCTCCATGAAACTCCCTTGGATGGGTTATATGCCTAATCAATATATTAGTTATAGACTATTTCTTAAAGTTAATTTACACACCATATGGATAGGATTTTGCCTATTTGCCATTCTTATCTTTTGGTCACCCTTATCATTTGTCCTTGGGTTAATGTTCTGGCATATATGGTTTATAATCCCCCGTTTATATGCAATCACCCATCTTCCTCGTACGCAAAAGGACGGCATGTTGAAATTTAACTCAGAAGATATCTCCTATTATAAACAGTGACAATTTAATCAAACACGACGATCCGTTGTTACAACAAGAAAAGGACCTTCTTCCACTAAGGAAAAGGTCCTTTTCTATTTATTATCTAAGCTTCTCATAGCCGATTTATCTGTAGCCTTAGGCACCATAATTACAAAAAAATCATCATGTACTGTAACCTGTACCACTTTATTGTCCTTTTTGAACACGCGAACAGCCTCACGTTGTTCATCTGCAACCTCTTGCCAACCCCACTCTGTAATGGTTTGTAAATAAGCTTCAGGAAAAACATTGCTTTCCTTAAGTCCAGATAAGGAATAATGAATAACATTCATCTCTGAATTAGCCGCAGAACGATCTTTCTTATTTGCTTCCTTTGGAACGGGGAAACTTTTCTCATTTGCTGCACCTTCAAAGGATACCCATAAAGGTTCCGAGTTCCCACACCCGACTAGAACGGTCATTACAATACATAACAGAACGAGAGCACGCAGCCATGTTATTCCACGCATGAATGTCCTCCTTACTTCTTTTCGCGATTAGGACGAAAGTGACGTATTTCTGCTCTGTAGAACCTATCTCACTCTGTTAATCCTATTTTGTACTATATTATTATACTTGCAAGACTATAACCTTCGGTAACAAAACTGTTAACTCTTTTTCAGTCCACTCTACATCACAACAATCTATCATTATTACCTTAGGTTCGAGGAGCTAGCCTTTTCCCTCATTCTCAAACGGTACATATCTGGCGTACAGCCTACCGTTTGCTTAAATATACGACTGAAGTGGGGTAGATGTTTGAATCCAGATTGCTTGCTTACCTCCGTCACTGACCGCTCAGGTTCTATCCAGAATAATAACTTAGCCTGATTAATTCGGCGATCTGACAGATACTTAAAGATCGTAGTTCCAGTCATCTCCTTAAAAAGGATAGCTAAATAATGCTTACTTAAATGTAACTCCTGAGCAATTTGGTCCATATCCACTTCATGCATATAGTGTTCTTCTAAATAAGTAATTATTTTTTGTACATAGTTCTCTTTATCAGTACGCAAGTGTCCTTCTCTCACCTTGTTCTGGCACAGACCTGCAATCATAAATAGTAAATCACTTAACCGCAATACTAGTCTCTCTATATCATATTTCGACTTCGACCTATGTATTTCATTCATATTCGCAAGTAGTATTTCAAATTGTTGCCTTTGCGACGGGGATAAAGAAATCCGGCAGTTACGTAATTCTTCAAAAGGTTGGGTTAATGTAATGGCCATAGACCGCTGTAAATATTGCTCTAACATAGATGGTTCAAAATGAATGACCGTCCGAATATAAGGTACGTCAGGAGACGGATTCGGCATATGTAGGGTCATTCCGTGCATGAGAATTAAATCACCAGGCTCAAGAATATAAACACGGTCACCAATAAGATAGGTACAGTGCCCCTCGTGAAAATAATATACTTCATAGAGGCCATGAGAATGAAACCTATCTCGCTCTTTATTATCAAAAATAGGTTCGTCCGAACGATAATTAAAATTTAATGGTTCATTCAACTGTAATGAATAGGGCATACCAAGCCGCCTCCTAACTCGTAAACATACTTCTATTGTATCATTTGAGGAGAATCATTGGCTAAGAAGATCTAATACCTCTATTCAATTTCGTCATTTCAAAAAAATAACACTGTAAGCACTCGGCTTATCAGTGTTATTGGGCATTCGTGATCCATTATGTTAATGAATATGATGGTAATATTATGGCCCTCTTTTGCGCAATTAAGCACAGTTCTGCTGCCTTAAAGGCGTGTTCCTGTGTCATTGCTACCTCTGTACGATCCATACAATCCCTTATTAGCTGCCCGAAAAAGGGATACCCTACCTGTCCATGGACTCCAAAATGGTGTTCCCCTTCATGGTTAACCAAATACACTTGATCACCCTGTGGATCTCTTCCTATATCAATATACTTCCTCAATTCGATATAACCATCGGTTCCTAGAATGACTGTCCGCCCATCTCCCCAGGTTCCAAGACCTTCTGGTGTAAACCAATCTACTCGGAAATAATGTGTTGCCCCATTATCACCCACAAGCATAGCATCGCCGAAGTCCTCAAGCTCTGGATATTGCGGATGATTGTAATTCCCTACCTGACTATAAGAAACACTAGCATCCTTGCAAGACGCAAAAGCAAGAAACTGTTCTATCTGATGACTACCAATGTCACATAAAATACCTCCATATTGCTCGTGGTTAAAAAACCAATCAGGACGAGATTTCGCATTTAAACGATGTGGCCCAGTTCCCATCACTTGAATAACCCTACCTATCGCCCCATCCTTGATTAATTGATTCGCATAGACAGCACTCTCGACATGTAGTCGTTCACTGTAATACACCATATACTTGCATCCTGTATTACTTACTTGAACACGCGCTGCTTCTAATTGATCCAACGTCGTAAATGGAGCTTTATCTGTGAAATAGTCTTTACCTTTCTCCATTACGCGTATCCCTAGTGCTCCACGCTCTGAAGGAATAGCGGCACTAGCGACTAATTTCACTTCATCATCTTCTAATACCTGATCTTCCGTCATGGCTACCTTTACATCAGGAAACGCTTTGCAAAATGCCCTCACCTTATTAACATCCGGATCATAGACCCACTTTAACGTTGCTCCAGCTTCTATTAATCCGTTACACATACCGTAAATATGACCATGATCCAAAGCTACTGCCGCAATAGTGAATTCACCTACACCACAAACCGGTTGTGGCTTCTGACTTTTAGGTGCGTAGAACATCCCATCTTTAGATGTCATTGATATTCCTCCTCATTTTCATACTAAGAAAAATATATCCCCCGAATCCTGAATCGCTCTATTCATTAAAATCGTTCAATTTTAACATACGCTATTATTAGTAGTACCCTTTTTTAGTACGTGAGTTAAAATAGCCTTTATGCTATCTTCTGTTCTAATTACCAAACGTCTTAGAGATATCCACAGCTTCAGAATCATTATTCGAATTCCCTTTTTTCTCGTCTGTGGATGAATTAATTCGTTGTTGTAATTGTTCCAGGAATAACTCTTCATCTATCGGCAACGTAACCCAGTCATCTAACCATGTGGATAAGTACATCGCATTTGAAAGACTTAAGCCCTTAATTCCTTCCTCCCCAGGTGCCAGTAGAGCCGTGCCCTTTGTGATTGCCTCTATCCAATTCTCAATGATCCCAGGATGTCCTGTCTCTTTACCCATAATAGGAATATCACACTTCCAATGTTCGGGTTCGCCAAATCCCCCTTTATAACGCTGATTGAATTCACTCTCCAGCTCTCTCAAGCGCCAGAATGTCATATGTCCGTCCTCTATCACAATTTTTCCGCGGTCTCCTGTCACTTCTAGCCGATTCGTACCAGGTGCTTCACCTGTTGTTGTTACAAAGACTCCACTAGCCCCATTGGCGTATTCAACATAAGCTGTAACATCATCTTCAACTTCAATATTTCTATATTTTCCAAAAGAGCAAAAAGCTCTTACCCTGATTGGCATCATTCCTATAGCCCATTGCCATAGATCAAGCTGATGAGGATCTTGATTAATGAGTACGCCCCCACCTTCACCACTCCACGTAGCACGCCATCCACCCGAATCATAATAGCTTTGCGAACGATACCAATTGGTTATGATCCAGTTCGTTCGGCGAATTTCTCCAAGCTCTCCTGAAGCAATGATATCCTTTAACTTCAGATAAAGTGGATTGGTACGCTGGTTATACATAATACTGAATACTTTACCACTCTTTACAGCTGCTTCATTCATTTCACGAACCTGTTTAGTATACACGCCCGCTGGCTTCTCAATGAGTACATGGAGACCACGTTCAAAAGCCTGAATAGCAAGCTGCGGATGGCTGTAATGAGGGGTAGCAATTAATATCGCATCTATTGTCCCGGAATCCATCATCTGTTCAGCATCACTCCAACAGTGGACAGACTCAGGTAAGTTATCTTGAGTCCATTGCTCAGCTGACACCTTGATATCACAAACAGCTGTTAAGATAGCATTGGGGATAGCACCTGAGGCTAGTGTCCGAGCATGTGATGTCCCCATATTTCCTATTCCGATAATTCCTACTCTTATTTTGTCCAAGTCAGTCCCCTCCATTATTCGCTCTATAACTGCTTCTGTAGCAACCTAAATAGGTCCGCATTATGTTGAAGCATATTTTTTGAATCGTATATTCCACTAAAATCCTCTATCCCGACATATCCATCGTACCCTACAGCATGTAGATCTTGCATAACTTCGAGCCACGGTACAATTCCCTGATCCATAGGAGCCCACTTACCTTCCCATTGGGTATATCCAATCTCCGTATGCTTAGTTCCCTTCCTTGGGGACCATATGGCATTCTTCATATGTACATGAGCTAAATAGGGCCCTAAAAGTTCAAGCCCCATCCGGTAGTTCTCATAGCCTTCAAATACCATATTACCTGGATCATAAAGTACACCAACATGTTTAGGATCAAAGGACTCCACTAATCGATAGGCTAGGCTCGCACTAGGAGCAATAGTCATGTGATGTGTCTCTACTAACGCCTTTACCTGATACTGTTGAGCGTATTCTTGCACCTGAGATAAATATTGAATGGCTGTTTTGTATATATCCTGATACGACTGACTTCGATAGTAACCTGGCACTCCCACTCTGACCATAGACGCACCTAGGCGAGCAGCAGCCTTAAAGGCTAGTTCTGTTGCAAATATATCCTTACAGTCTAGATATGGTACGAGGGCAATCGATTTCAAATTATATGTTAATGCAACATCTACACATTCTATAATATCCCCTTCCCATTTCTCGGGATCAATGGAACACCGATTATGACGCCAATAAGATGGTGATTCCTCTAATGCATCATCTGATATACCCTTAAACCGCCACTCAATTCCCTCTATTCCAGAGGAGGCTGCTGCTGCACCCAGTTCACGTGGTGTTAAATCCGGTACGGACACAGTAAAAACAGATAATTTCATTTCATTGTTCATCTCCTTGGACTCAAGCTCACATGTAGGATCAGCTGTCATAACGAGTTTAGCATACCTAATATGCAGATAAAGAGGATTAAAGAAAGATAACACGCAGAGTTAAATCATTAAACATATTCATTAATTTCATATCACATATCTATTAGACATATCGCATCTCTAATTAATAAATGCGTCGCAACAAGGAATTATTTAAATATTAATTACCTAATTGTAGTTAATGTCTCACATTCTAAATCTTTAAAAAAACGCAAAAAAAACCACCATTGATCGAAATCAACAGTGGTTCTTGTGCTTGGCGGCGTCCTACTCTCCCAGGACCCTGCGGTCCAAGTACCATCGGCGCTGGAGGACTTAACGGTCGTGTTCGGGATGGGTACGTGTGGAACCCCTCCGCTATCGCCAC
>NZ_JCAIUL010000021.1:0-61543 GCF_059445505.1 Paenibacillus sp. Y301
TCCGCTCGACTTGCATGTATTAGGCACGCCGCCAGCGTTCGTCCTGAGCCAGGATCAAACTCTCCAAATTATATTGATTTCAAATCAGCTTTGCAGTGATTTGGAATCAATTTAGAAAGAGCGATTATGCTCATTTAAAACAAACTGACGAGAAATTACTTTCTCTATCAAATGATTTCTCATTTGTTTTTGACTTCACTTTCGTGAAATCTACTCACTCGTTGTTCAGTTTTCAAAGACCAATTTGTTCGTTTTGTTGTTACCAGTTGTTCTCGGCGACAACTTCTATATCTTATCATAGTAAGTTATGATTTTGCAAGAAGTTTTTTTGAAGAGATTTAAAATCAATTTGCATTGATTTGTCTCTCTACTTCCCATTCACAAAGGAAGCGAGAATTAATTTAACATATATTAATTAAGTTAGTCAATACTTTTTTGATATTTTAATTCTTGAATTGTGGAAACCTACTGTTACGTGCATATTTAGAGAGTTCTTTCGGGGGGGCAAACCGCGCATACATACGAAACACTACCTTATATCGTTTAGCAATAGATTGTTTGATGTCCTCATCTAATCGCTTATCTCCTAGATCCATTAACATTTCATCTAATTCTTTACGTAGGACATAATCCAGTTCCTTACACTCTTTATCGTTAAATAGCATACCCAGCATATATTGTTGCCTCCTCATTATGTAACTAACAGATTGCAGGCTGGGTTATTCCAAGCCAATCCGTATAGCTGTTTTACTGTTATGCTCATATTTTGGAAAAAATATGAGCATAACTCATAAAAAGTTTTTACTGCATTAACCAAAATGTTAATGTGCTTTCAATAATTGCTGCAATAAAGAGCAAAATCACGATCCACAATGAAACTGGACCCACACTTTTGAAGAACTCACTCCACACTTGACCTAGATTTGCCCGCTTCTCACGATTCCATTGTCCTATACTCATCCATACTAGGGAACCCAACCGTAATCCGAATGCGCATGCGATTATAATAGCCGGAATCTCAATAATGCCATGCGGTAGCAAACCTTTTACAATCACTTCGAACATACTTTCACCCTGTACTGCTAAGTGATGCACCAAATATCCTAGAACCATACCGTTAATCATCAGAAACACAACCGGTAATATACCTAAAAAGATACCAAAGAAAATAATTAATACTGCCTTTATGCTGTTATTCAAAAAGATAAACACAAAAAAGCTTAACTGCGGCCGCTCCGATTCCCCTAAACTCTGGCTAATTTGGCGGATTCCATCAATCTGTTGGTTAATGAAATTTGAAATGGTATCTGTACTAAGCCATCCAACCGCAATTCCTAGAATAAATATCAATGTAGATACCATCATCGTTTTTTTAATTGAAGATATATCCCTCATAAATGTGGAGAATTTAAACATGAGTAACCTCCTAAAAGTTTTTGGTACAAAAACTACTTCGTAAGCTTAATCCTAAGTTTTTGGTACAAAAACTACTTCGTAAGCTTAATCCTAAGTTTTTGGTACAAAAACTACTTCGTAAGCTTAATCCTAAGTTTTTGGTACAAAAACTACTCTCATAAATAGCTATTGAGTAATAACTATAAAGTACGAGCATAGACTTTGAAGTAAACAAGCATTCGTGCATGAGAGGGGCGCTTTATCCAATGAATTCATTTTTTTACGTATTAAGCTGGAAGAAAATCAAACGATATTTGCTAGTTACGGCTGCTGCGTTATTTGCAATTGGAGTAGTGTATATTGAACGGGATCAAATCACAGTATTCTCTGAAGGGGCTCCATCAGCCATTTACAGCGTTCCCACTGACAAGAAGTTAATAGCCTTGACCTTCGACATAAGTTGGGGAGATACACGACCAAGTCCCATTATTAAGATTTTGAAAGACAAAAAGGTACAGAAGTCTACGTTCTTCCTTTCCTCTCCTTGGAGCAAAAGTCACCCAGACATCGTCAAGGATATCAAAGATAGCGGCTTTGAGATTGGAAGTCATGGTCACAAACATGTCAATTACACGACCCTTAGCGATGATGAGATTCGTAAACAGATTGCAACAGCCAACTCTGTATTAACCGATATGACCGGTAAAGAACCCAACCTACTCCGTTTGCCCAATGGTGATTTTGATAAAAGGGTATTACGAATTGCAGAAAGCATGAATTATAAAGTAATTCAATGGGATACTGATTCTCTAGATTGGAAAAACATTGGTGTTCAGAATATTGTCGAACGTGTCGTTAGTAAAGCACACCCTGGTGATATTGTATTGCTACATGCAAGTGATTCATCCAAACAAACGCATGAAGCACTTCCCTTTATTATTGATCAACTCCGTCAACAAGGGTACGAGTTCGTAACGGTGTCTGATTTAATTAACCAAACGGATACAAAGGGAACTGAAGTTCGTGACCAAGCATTGACGCAAGACTCCCTGGATAGTTCATCCGGACAATAAACTTATAACTCACAGATTAAAAAAAGAGCTAAGTGACTTAGCTCTTTTTATTTGCTACAACACGGTGAAGAATTAAGATTTGAAATGCATTACAAGCTAGTAAAGGAATAACGATAAGTGCTGTTGCATTGTTAACGTTAATTTTGAGTCCACCAACAATTTCTATAATGGTAACCGCAATCAAAAAGAACAATGTTGGAATCCAAGCTGAAGCGTTCGTTAGCTTTGTCTTGAAGTAAGCTACTACTACTGAAACAATAAGAATGACTCCACCTAGAACAAGATCAGACTTATTCCCACTCTCTCCCCCCACAAACGTACGGAAGAACATTAACTCAAGCAACGCTAAAATAGTTAGTACCATCTGTATGTATTGCCAACCTCTTTTGGAAAATACACCATTCCCCATGTAATTCAAAATTAGATAAGCAAAAAAACCAAGTTGTGAATACACGCTTGCAAGCATTCCATAACCAAATAAAATAACGAAGTATGCGACATAATCCGAAAAACCTTTAAAAGATATCGCACCACTTCCCACTTGCAAACCAATTCCAGTAATGACGGAAGCTACTGCACCTACTAATAATGTTTCCCAAAATAACTTAAACCATTTTCTTAAAGTCAAAAAATCACCCCCATAACAATAGATTTTACCAACGTTCTCACTAAAAAACCATTACCCCCCGAACATATT
This sequence comes from Paenibacillus sp. Y301, assembly GCF_059445505.1. Taxonomy (NCBI): domain Bacteria; kingdom Bacillati; phylum Bacillota; class Bacilli; order Caryophanales; family Paenibacillaceae; genus Paenibacillus; species Paenibacillus sp. Y301. The sequence continues at coordinate 3,166 of NZ_JCAIUL010000021.1, forward strand.
TATGATTTTACCTTCACATACTACATCTAGGATTAATGCTAAGGAGGACAAACTCAGATGAAATTAACGGATATACGCGTCATTGGACTGATTTGCGTTCTTGTTACTGCTCTAACTGCCTGTGGCTCAGAACAAAGCAGCTCATCTTCCCAAACGGGATATAAAGAAATAAAATCCATGGTAGTGGATATTCTTAAAAGCGATGAAGGTAAGAAGGCTGTGGAAGAAGCTATGAACGGAGGAGAATCTTCTGGTGGTGGCATGAGTATGAAAATGTTATCGTCAGCTTCAACAGAAGAGATCCGAACTGCAGTAAAGGATACCATTACAGCACCTGAGTATGAAAAGAAAATCGAAGAAATCATGAAAGATCCCAAGTTCGCTGGTGATTTTGCCAAAGCTATAAGTTCACAAAGTAAAGACTTACACCAACAATTAATTAAAGATCCTACTTATCAAAAGTCGGTTCAAGACATCATGAAATCTCCAGAAGTCACGAAAATGTTTCTAGATATGACTAAATCATCTGATTTTCGTAAACAATCCATGACGATTATGACAGAAGCCATGCAGAATCCTTTATTTAAAATGGAGGTCATGGAATTATTAAAATCCGTCGTGAAAACCGAATTAGAACCAAAGGGTGATGATAAAGAAAAGAAAGATGGTGGTGGTGGCGAAGGTAGTGAAGGGGGTGGCGGAGAAACAAAAGGTGGCGAGGAAGGCGAGTAACCTATTTGTAAAAAAAGCCCCCGATTAGGGAGCTCTTCAAATATTCGGACTGACTTTAATTAGGTCAGTCCTTTTCACATTTAGTAATAACAGCTGTAGCGATCTCATGATAGATTTGACCGCTTGTTGAATCGGCCTTGTATACAGAAGGTGAGAAGTCAGGTTCCGAAATATGATTATTAGGAATCCCTAGAGGTAATTGAGCTAATAATTCAGTGTGAAGAGTCTCAGCTAATCGCCCTCCGCCTCCTCTACCGAATACATAATCACGATCTCCACAACTCGAGCATTCATAATATGACATGTTCTCAACTACGCCCAAGATCTCATGATTCGTTTGGAGAGCCATAGCACCAGCTCTAGCGGCAACAAAGGCAGCAGTCGCATGTGGTGTTGTCACAATAATCTCTTTGCTCTGAGGTAGCATCTGATGGATATCAAGAGCAACATCACCGGTTCCTGGTGGTAGGTCTAGTAGTAAATAATCCAATTCGCCCCAACCCACATCACTTAGAAATTGACGTAACATCTTGCCTAACATCGGTCCACGCCAAATAACTGGATTGTTCTCACGAATAAAGAAACCCATGGACATCACTTTTACTCCAAATCGTTCTACTGGTAGAATCAAATCATCTTCTACAATCGGTCCTTCTTCAAGTCCCATCATATCTGGGATACTGAAACCGTATATGTCGGCGTCAATCAGACCCACACGTTTTCCTTGGCGGGCTAAAGCAACAGCTAAGTTAACGGTTACCGTTGATTTACCAACGCCACCTTTACCACTAGCTATAGAAATAAAGTGTACGCCCGAATCTTCTTTAATAAGGGCATGATCTTCTAGTCCGGCTGCATGACCCTTTTTTAAGATTGCTTCATCATCTTCAGATAATTGTTCCCCAAAGGCTAATTTACGATCATAATCGGTAGCCTCACGGATGCGGATATGAATTTCATTCGCACCTAAATTACCTAATCGATGACGAATTTCCTTATCCATCTCTTCCTGATAGTCTTCACTTGTGTCAAGAACAATTACTGAAAGGGAGACTTTGTTATCTTTTATTATAATATCTCGAATAAGCTGCAGCTCGATTAAGCTTTTACCACTGGTAGGTTCAGCCATCGATTGTAGAACTTCTTGTACTGACTCTCTTGATATCATGATAGTAGCACCTCTGCTTCGTATATTGGCATATATATCTATTATATCTTACCCTTCTCATTCTGACGACACTTTGATCTTCTCACCTGAGGCATATCGTAAAATCCCCTTATAAATAGATGCAGCTACTTTCCTCTGATACTCAACATCTTTTAACAACGTTGCTTCTTCCTCATGTGAGAGAAAGCCGACTTCTACCAAGGCAGCTGGAATTTTTAAAGCTCGAAGTAAATAAACCGTATTCACTGTTTTGGCAATACGATCTGTATTCTCTAAATTCCGTTTCATTTCCTCTTGCATCAAGTTAGCAAGATTAGGATTATCAGGATGATTAGGATAATAGAATACTTGAGCACCTCTCCAGCGGTTCGAAGGAATACTATTCATGTGAACACTGACAAAAAGATTTGCCTGCTGATCTTCTATTACCTTGACACGCTGCTTCAAGTCCTCCGTTTTGCGTTTCGAATAACCCTTAGTATCAGGAGAAGCCAAGTCATAATCCCCCTCACGTGTCACTCTAACAACGGCCCCAGCCTCTTGGAGATAATCACGTAAATAAAGGGTAATAGCAAGGTTAATATCCTTCTCAATGACACCTTGTCTACTTACAGCTCCCCCATCTACTCCTCCGTGGCCAGCATCAAGAACAATGACTTTCCCAGCCAAAGGTAAACTCCAGTACTTCGTTGTATTCTCAGTGGGAACATCGTATGTAGCTATTGCTACAAAGACAAACAGTAAACAAACTCCAAACAGTAGCTTTTTAAGGGTGCTCAGCCGAATCCATACTGTAACGATATCTGACTTAGGCTTGGACATAAAAAAGACCACCTCCTGTCCCATAGACTCTTAAACATCTATATGGGCGGAAATGGACAAATAGTACTCAATATATATTTGGATCGTTATATGGATGTAACTTGTTCAGCCATACCTTCAATGAGGACCTGAGCAACTTCTGGACGTGTAAATTCCGGCGGAGGACAGAGACCCTCACGTAACAAACCTCGCACTTTTGTTCCTGACAAGGTCATATGGTCTTCTCGACCATGCGGGCATGTTTTACTTGAAGCCATATTACCGCATTTCGTACAGAAGAAGCTATGCTCAAAGAATAAAGGTGTAATAGCTAATTCTTCTGCTGTGAAATTCTTAAATATTTCCTGTGCTTCATAAGTACCATAATAGTCTCCTACACCTGCATGATCTCTTCCCACGATGAAGTGTGTACATCCATAATTCTTTCGAACAATCGCATGGAATATAGCCTCGCGTGGTCCTGCGTAACGCATTGCTGCAGGAAAGACACCAAGAAACGCACGGTCTTCAGGATAATAATTTTTCAAAAGAGTTAGATAACTCTTCATCCGCACATCAGCTGGAACATCATCGGATTTCGTCTCTCCTACAAGTGGATTCAAGAAAAGGGCATCCACAATCTCCATCGCACTCTTCTGTATATATTCATGTGCGCGATGAACAGGATTTCTAGTCTGAAAGCCTACGACAGTATTCCACCCTTTCTCCGCAAACAATTGACGAGTTTCCGCTGGTTCATAGTAGAATTCTTTAAATTTGGCAGGTTCAGGTCGATTTAACACTTGAATTGCGCCACCTACATAGGTTGAATAGCGCTTTATCAGTTTTCTGACACCCGGATGTTCTGGATCATTTGTCTTAAAGACCTTAAGTGCTTCCTCATCTTGATCTACGGTATAGATACTCTCTACATTCAGCGTACCGTACACAACTCCGTCTGTTTCACCCACAAGGGCTACTTGTTCACCCAGTTTAAGATCTGAGGCTCTAGCACCATCTACAGCCAGTGTAATTGGAATAGTCCACACTGTACCATCGGCAAGACGCATCGTGGAAATAACAGATCGATAGTCTTCTTCATTTAAGAAACCTGTTAGTGGCGAAAATGCCCCTACACCAATAAGATCTAAATCCGAGATTGTCCATGTGTTGATAGCTATTTGTTGAAAGCCTTGAGCCGCCTGCAAAAGCGCGTCTCTCTCCTCGCCATATACAATCTGCTGAATTAATTTGCCGCCATGCGGTAATATTGAAGTCATTGATTTCGCTCCCTGCTTCTTAATTTCGTTTCAATAGTTATTTATGAAGTCCACATTCTGTTTTCTCATTGCCTGCCCAACGGCCAGCACGAGGATCCTCACCAGGCATCACTTGACGTGTACAATATTCGCATCCAATACTAGGGTAATTCTGATCATGGAGTGGGTTATAGAGTACATTATTTGTTCTGATGTATTGCCACACATCATCAGATGTCCAAGAAGCAATGGGGTTAAATTTCATTAGTCCGAATTTTGCATCATATTCGATTTTACGCGTATTAGCACGTGTTGGTGCCTGATCACGACGAACACCCGTTATCCAAGCATCGTACTTAGATAAGATACGGGTAAGTGGTTCTACTTTACGTATGTTGCAACATTGATTGGCATCTACCGACCATAATGCTTCTCCATACTGTAGTGACTGTTCATCAGGAGTTAATTTTGGAGATACTCTAACGAATTCTAATCCGTACTTTTCCTCCATACGATCTCGAGTCTCATATGTTTCTTTAAAATGAAAGTCTGTATCTAAATAAAAGATATCTGTTGATGGACTAATTTTCTGAATCATATCAACTAGTACGACATCTTCTGCTCCAAAACTACAAGCAAATGTAAGGTTTGGAAATGTATCGATGGCAAAACGAATGACTTCTTCAGGTAAAGCATGCTCAAATTCTTCGGATTTTTCCTTGATGAGTTGCTCTTTCTCTAACAGATTCATTTTTCTTTCTCCCCCAATACAGTACAAAAATATAAAACATATAATACCTACTACTTTAATATGAATTATCTATTATTATAAATATTACCAGTTTAAAGTCAATATGTATTCACCTAATATCTTGTATTGTAGTAATAAAAAAATATAAAAGACCCATTTCATAAATGAAATAGGTCCACTTTGTGGATAACAAAAACTATGAATATAAAAATAAAAGCCTCTGGCCACAAGGGCCAAAGACTTGAATTTCTTGATACACAAGAAAAATGATATTAACGTTTTGAGAACTGAGGAGCACGACGTGCTGCTTTAAGTCCGTATTTCTTACGTTCTTTCATACGTGGGTCACGAGTTAAGAATCCTGCTTTCTTAAGAGAACCGCGCATTTCAGGATCTACTTTAAGCAATGCACGAGAAATACCGTGACGAATTGCTCCAGCTTGACCTGATGTTCCTCCACCATGAGCAATTACGAGAACATCGTATTTACCAAGTGTTTCTGTTAGGTTAAGTGGTTGTTTAACAATCAACTTAAGTGTTTCTAGACCGAAATATTCATTAATGTCGCGTTTATTAATGACAATGCGTCCTTCACCCGGTATAAGACGAACACGTGCTACCGAATGTTTACGACGACCTGTCCCATAGTATTGTACTTGTGCCATGAAACTGTCCTCCTTTTAAATTAGCCGCGAAGTTCGTAAACTTCTGGATTTTGTGCTGCATGTGGATGATCTGTGCCTGCATATACTTTAAGTCTCATTTGCATTTTATCGCCCATACGTGTTTTAGGAATCATACCTTTAACGGCTGCTTCGATAACACGCTCAGGATGAGTCTTAAGCATTTCTTGAGCTGTTGTTACTTTCAAACCACCATTATGCATGGAGTGACGGTAGTATTTCTTGTCAGTCAACTTTCTTCCTGTCAAGTGAATCTTCTCAGCATTGATTACAATAACGAAGTCGCCTGAATCAACATGAGTAGTGAATTGTGGCTTGTGTTTACCGCGAATTAGAGCAGCAACCTCAGTTGCCAAACGACCGAGCGTTTTACCATCGGCATCGATGATGTGCCAGTTGCGCTCTACTTCATTTGGCTTAGCCATATAGGTGGTACGCATAAATAGTTCCTCCTTGTTATCGTCCGAAAATCAAACATATTACATTTATCTTCGATCATAGTAGTTATCTAATATTATCAATTAAGTTTGAAGCAAATTGTGATTGTCTTATTTGGGGCTGTGGGAAAGCCATTAAGAAAACACAATTTTTATTGTACAGTATTCACGAGTAAACCGCAAGAGATTTATAAAGTTTTTTTCATATTGTCGCTATATTCTACATCCCAAAGTGTAAGGCCTTTTCCCTCCGCAGTAGGACCGGCTTGTGATCGATCTAAGGCTGCTATAATGCCTGGTATGTCCTCCGGAGACTTCTTACCTTCCCCAACCTCCAATAAAGTGCCCATTATAATACGAACCATGTGCTGAAGAAAGCCACTACCCGTTATATATGCATGGATAACACCTTGATCATTGGAAGATGAACGACACATGGATTCATCCACTTCAATATAAGCGTCAAATAATGTGCGTACATGTGATGTTTTCGTAGATCGACGTGAAGCAAATGATGTGAAGTCATAAGTTCCGATAAAATACTTTATAGCACTCTTCATTGCAACGATATCCAATCTCCCATGATGATGAAATTGAGTATGACGCTGAAATACATCAATGAATTGATTAGCATTTACTGTGTAACGGTACGTTTTGCGTTTCGCTGAACGACGAGAATGGAAGAGTTCTGACACTTCAACTGCCTCTCTAACTACAATATCCGCAGGTAGTCTTGTATTAAGAGCCATAGGCCACCGTTGAACCGGAATCGAAGATAGAGACAAGAAGTTAAAGACCTGACCGTAAGCATGCACACCTGCATCTGTACGACCTGATGCTATTATCTTCACATCTTCACCTGTAAGCATGTTAATAGCCTTCTCAAGGTGATCCTGAATCGTCCTACCGTCACGCTGTGTTTGAAAGCCGTTATAGTTCGTCCCATCATAACTGACCTTCATGCATAAGTTGCGCAAAGTTACATCACCTCATTTAGCAAATCTACATCATCAAGGTTAAATGGCCATCGTAAATAATTACGATTTACATTACTTGATTGATAAGTAAAGGTCGGTGTGAACTTACACTTTCTTATCATTTAAAAAAGAAGCTCCTTTCGGAGCTTCCTCTATTCCGAAATGAAGTGAAAAAAGGGTTAATACAGAATCAACGATTACTGCTTACCCTTTCAACATTTCGATAGTTTACGCGCGGTCTACTAATTCCAAGTAAACCATTGGCGCAGAATCGCCACGACGAGGTCCTAGTTTAAGGATACGAGTGTATCCACCTGGACGTTCTGAGTAACGAGGTGCCAAATCGGTAAACAATTTTTGAATAGCATCTTGCTCGCCATCCACTGTTTCACGACGTACGAATGCAGCTACTTGACGACGTGCATGAAGATCTCCCTTTTTAGCCTTGGTGATCAATCTTTCAGCAATAGAACGAACTTCTTTTGCTTTCGCTTCCGTTGTTTGGATGCGTTCGTATAAGAATAGGTCCGTTACTAAGTCACGAAATAATGCTTTACGTGCGCTTGCATCGCGGCCCAACTTTTGGTATGCCATGTTTTTCCCTCCTTCACTAACAATCTAAGAAGCTATTCTTCTGTCCGAAGTCCCAAACCGAGTTCCTCGAGTTTTTCTTGCACTTCCTCCAAAGATTTGCGGCCCAAGTTACGAACCTTCATCATATCTTCTTCGGTCTTGGTTGTAAGTTCTTGTACTGTATTAATTCCAGCACGCTTGAGGCAGTTGTAAGAACGGACTGATAGATCGAGCTCTTCGATCGTCATCTCAAGCACTTTTTCTTTTTTGTCTTCTTCTTTTTCGACCATGATTTCAGCATCTTTAGCTTCGTCTGTGAGACCCACAAACAAGTTAACATGCTCAGTCAAAATTTTAGCTCCAAGACTCACTGCTTCTTCTGGTCTGATGCTTCCATCTGTCCAGATTTCCATCGTAAGCTTGTCGTAGTTAGTCACTTGACCAACACGTGTGTTCTCTACGCCATAATTAACGCGTGAGATCGGGGTATAGATGGAATCAATCGGAATGACGCCGATCGGTTGGTCATCATGTTTATTCCGATCTGCTTGAACATAACCACGGCCACGACTCGCAAAAATACGCATGTGTAGTCTGGATCCAGGACCCAATGTAGCAATGTGAAGATCAGGATTAAGAATTTCAACATCACTGTCGGCACGAATGTCTGCAGCTGTGATAACGCCTTCCCCTTCAGCATCAATCTCGAACACTTTCTCTTCGTCAGAATGAATTTTGAGGGATAGAGCTTTCAAATTCAGAATAATCTCCGTTACGTCTTCCATTACTCCTGGTACTGTTGTGAACTCATGTAGAACACCGTCAATCTGAACCGATGTAACGGCTGCACCTGGTAGTGAAGATAGTAAGATTCGACGAAGTGAATTCCCCAAAGTCTGACCATAGCCTCTTTCCAGTGGTTCTACAATGAATTTACCGTAAGTACCATTCTCATTGACGTCAATGGTCTCAATTTTCGGCTTTTCGATTTCAATCACGCATGTACCCTCCTTCAAACGTCGCTCCTATATAAACCAGTCACCTTGTCTTGCATATCCATGTAGTATCCCTAAACAACCATTGTTAGCAGATTATTACAGTTTTATACTACATATATTCTGGTTGACTTAATTAGACACGACGACGTTTTGGTGGGCGGCATCCGTTATGTGGAACTGGAGTTACATCCTTAATTAGGTTGACTTCCAGACCAGCAGCTTGCAAAGAACGAATCGCTGCTTCACGACCAGCACCAGGACCTTTAACCATAACTTCTACCGATTTCATACCATGTTCCATTGCAGCTTTAGCAGCTGTTTCAGCAGCCATTTGTGCAGCAAATGGAGTTGATTTACGGGAACCTCTGAAACCTAGTCCACCTGAACTAGCCCATGAGATTGCATTACCGTGTGGGTCAGTGATCGTTACGATTGTATTGTTGAACGTGGAACGAATATGAGCCACGCCAGATTCAATATTTTTACGGTCGCGACGTTTAGTACGTACGACTTTTTTTGGTTTAGCCATTGTCTTTTATCCCCCCTTATTATTTCTTCTTGTTCGCTACCGTACGACGAGGGCCTTTCCGTGTACGTGCATTCGTCTTAGTACGTTGTCCGCGAACCGGCAACCCACGGCGATGACGCACACCACGATAGCAACCAATTTCAACTAGACGTTTAATATTCAAGGAAATTTCACGACGTAGGTCACCTTCAACCTTAACACTCTTATCGATCGTTTCACGCAATTTGCTAACTTCATCTTCAGTCAAATCTCTAACACGAGTCTCTGAACTAATGCCTGTATCTTCTAGAATTTTCTTGGAAGTCGTTCTACCGATTCCGAAAATGTAAGTCAAGGCGATCTCAACGCGCTTATCACGTGGTAAATCCACACCAGCTATACGAGCCATTTTACGCTACACCCCCTTCTTAACCTTGTTTTTGTTTATGTTTCGGATTTTCACAAATCACCATTACAGTCCCTTTACGACGAATGACTTTGCATTTTTCGCACATGGGTTTTACAGAAGGTCTTACCTTCATGTTAATTACCTCCTCAAAGTTTTGCGAAGCAAAACTGACTTCGAAAGCATATACCAAGTTTTGCAAAGCAAAACTGACATCGAAAGCGTTGGAAAGTTAATATTATTAATCTTCCCTGATAAGGATCAGCTCCGTTTTGCCGGGCAAAACAGGTGTTACGCTAATTCTTGTTGTACTGCTATTTACGGTAAGTTATACGACCTTTGGTTAGATCATAAGGTGATAACTGTACGACCACTTTGTCTCCTGTCAGAATACGGATAAAGTGCATCCGTAGCTTTCCTGAAACATGACCCAGTATTTGATGACCGTTCTCAAGTTCAACCTTGAACGTTGCATTTGGAAGCAGTTCAAGTACCGTACCTTCTACTTCAATTACGTCTTCTTTAGCCACAATTAGTCTCCTCTCTGTTCAGCATGTGATTCGGTAGATTGTCTAAACTTCATCACTGCATAACGCAGTTTTCCGTTTGTGACCCGACCGTTTTCCATTAAACTGTTTACAACCTCACTGCTAATGTACGATTGGGTTTCCAAATGAAGAAGGTTTTTCTTCTTCGCTTGGTCAAACTTTCGTTTATCCCCATCCGCAATATAGACGAACTTGTTATCGGCATGGGAGAGGACTACTGCTACCTGTCCGGCATCCTTGCCTCTCAGTATCTTCACAATTTGACCAATATGCGGTATGGATTGGTTATTCAATGACCATCACCTACCACTTCAGTTTTGTGAAATAAATTATACCTTCCGGAGTACATTGCAAACAGGCATACAACCGGTGTGACAAGTGCAACTCCCGTGAATGTCCATTCTTTCAGAACACTCAACCATGGCTGAGCACTCTCCAGAAATCTAGAACACGGGATATATCTAAGCGTAGATTCCATGGAAACCACAGTCCTGCGCTCTGATGTCTAACTTAACAATGTGGTCTTCGTTTAATTTGCGTTTACCGGAGGATCCAGGGACTATGACCGAAGTGCAAATGCTAGTAAGGAAACCATTGTAATCTTTATCAGACGATACTAAAGCTTGACTACGAATGAATGGTTCAGCAAGTTGACTTGTAGTCACAACATGCCCTGCTTCGCTCATAAGCCCACGTTCTGTTTCGGACTTACTAATGATCATTACACCTAACCTCGCAATATTGACACGATCTCAGCTGAAACCGAATCAATTTCCTTTTCACCATCGATCTGACGCAATAAACCTTTGTTATCATAAAACTCTAGGAGTGGTGCTGTTTTGTTGATATATTCGTCAAGGCGTTTTCCTACACTCTCTTCGTTATCATCAGAGCGTTGGTATAACTCCCCTCCGTCAATATCACATACACCTTCCTGTTTAGACGGATTAAATATCACATGATATGTGGCTCCACAGTCTCTACAAATACGACGTCCAGTTAAACGCGCCATTAATTTATCGCGATCAACCTTCAGATTAATGACATGATCCAATTTGGTATTCAAGCGGGACAGAATTTCTTCTAGCGCTTCCGCTTGCGAAAGGGTTCTTGGAAAACCATCCAATAAAAAACCTTTTTCGCAATCGGACTGCTGTAGACGTTCACCCACAATGCCAATCGTTACATCATCCGGTACTAGTAAACCTTGATCCATATATTCTTTGGCTTTCATTCCGATCGGTGTTTCCTGTTTAATCGCCAGACGAAATGCATCGCCTGTGGATATGTGAGGAATACCAAATTCGTTAACTACAGCCGCTGCTTGTGTACCTTTACCTGCCCCAGGAGGTCCCATGAAAAGAATGTTCACGATTATCACTCCCCCAAGAATTCCTATTGCTTGAAATATAGGTGCCGGGAAGTTCTACAACTTCACCGGTCCTCTTATTTATTAATGAAACCTTTGTAATGACGTTTGATCAATTGGCCTTCAATTTGCTTCATAGTGTCCAATGCAACACCGATAACGATGAGGAGAGCAGTTCCCCCGATTTGCACGGATTTAGGCAATCCAGCCAAGCTACCTAAGAAGATCGGCATTAGCGATATAACCGCTAAGAATATTGCACCGGACATTGTCAAACGAGACATAACGCGGGTCATATATTTCTCAGTTGCTTTCCCTGGACGAATCCCTGGAATATATCCACCGTTTTTCTTCATATTATCAGCCATTTGTTGAGGATTCATCTGTACAAATGTATAGAAGAATGTAAATCCAATAATCAAGATAACATACAAGACCATACCCAATGGTTGATCAGTATTAAAGTTAGTACTAACCCATTTAGCCCAAGTATGTGTGGACCAGAAGTTAGCTAGAATGATTGGAAATTGAAGCAATGATATGGCGAAAATGACTGGAATTACGCCCGCTGCATTGATCTTAAGCGGAATATGCGTATTTTGTCCTCCATACATTTTATTTCCAACGACACGTTTAGCATATTGTACTGGAATCTTACGAATCGCTTGTTGGATGTATATAACACCAATAACAATCAGTACAACAACAACAACTAAAAGAATCGTCTTCAATGAATTCATAAATGCTTGATTATCCTGAATGAAGGAAGATTGAGCCGTAGTAGTGATATATTGTGGAATGTTGGCTACGATACCTGCAAAGATAAGCATCGAAATCCCGTTTCCTATACCCTTCTCCGTAATTTGCTCACCCAACCACATCAGAAAAGCAGTACCTGCTGTCAACACAAGAGCGATCAATGCATATTTAACGAAACTTGCATTAGGAACCATTTGTGTACCATACATACGGTTGAAACCGATAGACATAGCAAACGCCTGAACTAATCCCAATACAATCGTACCATAGCGTGTCAATTGTGCTGATTTTTTCTTACCGTGTTCGCCTTGTTTGGCCCACTCGGCAAGCTTGGGTATAACATCCATGGAGAGCAATTGCACTATGATGGATGCTGTAATATATGGCGTAATCCCGAGGGCGAATATAGAGAAATTCTGTAATGCGCCACCCGAGAACGTATTGAGGAGACCAAACAAATCTGCACCCGCACCGCTGTTATTCATAAGAACGGACTTATCGACACCAGGTACTGGAACAAAGCTACCTATGCGATAAATGAATAATACAAACAGTGTGAATAGGATTCGTTTACGTAGATCCTCAATATGCCAAATATTTTTGATCGTCTTAATCATTAGATCACCTCGGTTTTACCGCCGGCAGCCTCGATTTTCTCTACCGCAGATTGAGAAAACTTATTCGCTTTGACAGACAGCTTAACTGTAACTTCGCCGTTGCCAAGAATCTTGATTCCGCTTTTAGCATTTTTCACGATTCCATTTTCGAACAAAAATTCTGGTGTTACTTCTGTATCTGCTGCAAAGTTGTTAAGATCTTCGATGTTCACGATCGCATATTCTTTACGCGTTGGATTAGTAAATCCGCGTTTAGGTAAGCGACGATACAACGGGTTTTGTCCACCTTCGAAACCAGGGCGAACTCCACCGCCGGAACGAGAGTTTTGACCTTTATGGCCACGACCTGATGTTTTACCTGTACCACTTGATGTTCCGCGTCCAACACGTTTGCGTTCTTTACGGGAACCAGGGGCAGAGGAAAGCTCATGTAATTTCATCGTTCGTTGCACCTCCTTAAGATTTGTAGGTTAATCTTTGTAGATTAACCTTCGATTTCTGTTACTGATACTAAATGGGATACTTTATTGATCATTCCGCGAATCGCAGGATTGTCGTTATGAACAACAGTTTTGTTGATTTTTCTCAAACCAAGTGTGTTGACAGTCGCACGTTGATCTTCAGGACGACCGATCAAGCTACGAACGAGGGTGATTTGAAGCTTTGTCATGACATTCCCTCCCTTAACCGAGCAATTCTTCGACGGATTTGCCGCGTAATTTCGCAACATCCTCAGCGCGTTTCAGACGGGATAATCCCTCTAAAGTTGCGTTGACCATATTCATGGAGTTCGAAGAACCCAGAGATTTTGTCAAGATATCGCCCACACCAGCAAGTTCAAGTACAGCACGTACAGGACCGCCAGCAATAACTCCAGTACCTTCTGATGCTGGTTTCATAAAGACCCGACCAGCTCCGAATTTACCTGTTACAGTGTGAGGAATCGATGTTCCAACAAGTGGAACATGAATTAGATTTTTCTTAGCATCTTCAATACCTTTGCGAATCGCATCAGGTACTTCGCCCGCTTTACCGATACCGGCGCCAACATAACCTTTGCCATCGCCGACAACTACCAACGCGCTAAAGCTAAAACGGCGTCCGCCTTTTACAACTTTTGCTACGCGGTTAATATTTACAACTCTTTCAGTCAGTTCTAAAGTATTCGGATCTACACGCAAGTCGTTAACCTCCTTTTTAAAAAATATCTTAGAATTCTAAGCCTGCTTCACGAGCAGCATCTGCAAGTGCTTGAATTCGTCCGTGATATAAGTATCCTCCGCGGTCAAAAACAACGGAAGCATAGCCCTTATCTTTCGCACGTTTAGCAACTAATTCTCCCACTTTACGAGCTGATTCAACATTAGCACCGTTAGTGATCCCTTCAGTCAATTCCTTATCGACAGTAGATGCTGATACCAATGTAACACCAGCAACATCATCGATCAACTGAGCATAGATATGTTTGGAAGAACGGAAAACGTTGAGACGAGGACGTTCAGCTGTTCCAGTAATTCTCTTACGAACACGAAGATGTCTGCGTACACGCGCTTTGTTCTTATCTTGTTTTGTAATCATGAATTCCTTTTCACTCCTTTCAGTTTGCCTTCAAAGCTTCAAGTTAAGACGCACAGGATAAATCTGGATTAAGAAAAAATAACTTATTTTTTCTTACCAGCTTTACCTTCCTTACGGATAATGCGTTCACCTTCATACTTAATCCCTTTACCTTTGTAAGGTTCAGGCTCACGTACCGAACGGATATTAGCAGCATAAGCTCCTACGCGTTCTTTATCGATGCCTTTAACAAGGATCTTTGTGTTCACAGGTACTTCAAATTCAATACCTGGTTCTGGAGTGATTTCAACAGGGTGTGAGTAACCTACGTTTAGAACGATCTTATCTCCGGATTTGCTTGCACGATATCCGACCCCAACCAATTCTAGAGATTTCGAGAATCCTTCAGTTACACCAGTCACCATATTGTTGACAACGCTGCGGGTCGTGCCGTGAAGAGAACGATGCGTTTTGTTGTCAGATGGACGTTCAACAAGAATTTCATTATTATCTACTGTTACCTTCATGTCTTTATGAAGTTCACGAGTCAAAGTTCCTTTAGGACCTTTAACAGTAATAACAGTATTGTTCAAAGTGATTTCTACACCACTTGGTACTGTAATTGGTTTGCGACCAATACGAGACATATATGTTGCACCTCCTTGTCTTGTGACTTTATATTACCAAACGTAGCAGACAACTTCTCCGCCAGATTTAGATTGACGCGCTTCTTTATCGGTCATAACTCCCTTTGAAGTAGAGATAATCGCGATACCTAGACCGCCTAGTACACGTGGAACTTCGTTGCTCTTCGTGTACACGCGAAGGCCTGGTTTACTAATTCTTTTCAAACCTGTGATAACACGTTCGTTGTTTTGTCCATATTTCAAGAAAATACGGATAATCCCTTGTTTGTTATCAGCGACAACTTCTGCGTCGCGGATGAATCCTTCACGCTTCAAAATATCAGCGATTTGTTTCTTCATCGTTGAAGCAGGCATTTCTACCGTTTCGTGACGTACTGTATTAGCGTTACGAATACGAGTTAGCATATCTGCAATTGGATCAGACATAGTCATGTGTGTAAACCTCCTTCCCGTTTATGGACTTCTTACCAGCTTGCTTTTTTCACGCCAGGAATCTGGCCCTTATAAGCTAATTCACGGAAACAAATTCTGCAAATTTTAAACTTTTGCAGTACCGAATGTGGACGACCGCAACGTTCGCAACGTGTATATGCACGAACTTTGTATTTAGGCGTACGTTGTTGTTTTACTTTCATCGAAGTTTTTGCCACTTAGACTGACACCTCCTAATAATTTTCGGAGAAATGGATTTGCGAAATTACTTTGCAAAAGGCATTCCCATTTGAGCAAGTAGCTCGCGGGACTCTTCATCAGTATTAGCTGTCGTTACAATAACGATATCCATACCGCGAACTTTATCCACCTTGTCATATTCAATCTCAGGGAAAATTAATTGTTCCTTGAGTCCAAGTGTGTAGTTACCGCGGCCATCAAAAGCCTTAGCAGATACACCGTGGAAGTCACGAACACGAGGAAGAGTGATGTTGAACAATTTATCTAAGAAATAATACATGCGTTCACCACGAAGTGTAACTTTAACACCGATCGGCATGTTTTCACGTAGTTTGAAACCAGCGATAGATTTCTTAGCGCGAGTGATAATTGGTTTTTGACCCGAAATCAGTTGCATATCAGCAACAGCGGAATCAAGAACTTTAGAGTTAGAAACAGCTTCACCAACACCCATGTTGATAACAACTTTCTCAATCTTAGGCACTTGCATTACTGTTGTATAATTAAACTTCTGCATCAAAGCAGGTGTAATTTCGTTCAAGTAACGTTCTTTTAATCTTACTGCCATGAATCACAAACCTCCTTTCTTCACTAATAAATTAGTCGATAACTTCTCCGGACTTTTTCGCTACGCGAACCTTTTGTCCGTTATCCAATACTTTGTATCCGATACGAGTTACTGTTCCGCTCTTTGGATCGATATGCATCACGTTTGAAACGTGAATAGCTGCTTCCTGCTCAATGATACCGCCTTGTGGGTTAGATTGGTTAGGCTTTTGATGTTTCTTCATCATGTTAACACCTTCAACCAAGACCCGGTTTTGACGAGGGTAGGCTGCAATGACACGACCTTTTTTACCTTTGTCTTTACCACTAATCACCATGACTGTATCATCTTTTTTGACATGCAGCTTATTGCTATGGGATTCTAGAACTTTTTTCACTTTTGGCATTTGTTACACCTCCTGCTGCTTGCTATTCCTTGCAAGTTTAAGGTTATTTGAATTAGATAACTTCCGGTGCCAAGGAAACGATTTTCATGAAGTCTCTGTCGCGAAGTTCGCGAGCAACAGGTCCAAAAATACGAGTTCCACGTGGGCTCTTATCATCTTTAACAACAACTGCAGCATTTTCATCAAATGTGATATACGAACCGTCTTTACGACGAACAGTACGTTTAGTACGAACCACTACAGCTCTTACTACATCACCCTTTTTGACAACGCCGCCTGGTGTTGCAGCTTTGACAGAACATACGATCATATCACCAATAGCTGCTGTACGACGACCAGTTCCTCCTAAAACGCGGATACACATAAGTTCCTTCGCTCCGGAGTTGTCAGCTACATGCAAACGAGTAAATGGTTGAATCATTTAAATTTCCTCCTTTCGAAAAAAACTATCAAGGGGTTTAGAGGATAATCGCTTTTTCCACGATTTCGACTAATCTCCAGCGTTTATCCTTGGATAGCGGACGGGTTTCCATAACTTTAACGATATCCCCGATTTTCGCAGTATTGTTTTCATCATGCGCTTTAAATTTCTTAGTATGTTTAAGGCGCTTGTGATACAAATTGTGCTTTTTATGAGTTTCAACAGCAACAACAATAGTTTTATCCATTTTGTCACTGACTACTTTACCGACTTGCACTTTACGTGCATTACGTTCTTCAGTCATTGTAAGCCTCCTTCCTGAATATAGACAGGTTCAGTCCAATTCAATTAACTAATTCCAAGTAATCTTTCATGGATAATAGTTTTAGCACGAGCTATTTCTTTACGAACATCACGAATCCGTGTCGGATTGTCAAGCTGACCAGTAGCCAGTTGAAAACGAAGGTTAAAGAGTTCTTCTTTAAATCCGGATACCTTTTGTTCTATCTCAGCAGAGGTTAGGTTACGAAGTTCACTAGCTTTCATTTGCTTCACCACCCACTTCTTCACGTTTGATAAACTTAGTTTTGATTGGTAGTTTGTGAGCAGCAAGACGCATCGCTTCACGAGCGATCTCTTCCGGCACTCCACCAAGTTCAAACATGATTTTACCTGGTTTTACTACTGCAACCCATTTTTCCACGTTACCTTTACCACTACCCATACGTACTTCTAGAGGCTTCTGTGTGATTGGCTTATCCGGGAAAATTTTAATCCATACTTTACCACCACGTTTGATATAACGAGTCATAGCAATACGCGCAGCCTCGATCTGACGGTTAGTAATCCATGATGGCTCAAGAGCTACTAGACCGAATTCACCGAAGTTCAATTCAGTTCCGCCTTTAGCTTGGCCTTTCATGTGTCCGCGTTGTTGCTTGCGGTGTTTTACACGTTTTGGTACCAACATGATTAGTTGCCTCCTTCCTGCGCAGCCTGTTTCTTAGCCGTAGGAAGAACCTCTCCACGATAGATCCATACTTTTACTCCGATTAGACCAAAAGTAGTAGCCGCTTCAGCCGTACCGTAGTCAATATCAGCACGAAGCGTATGAAGTGGAACAGTTCCTTCGCTATAGCCTTCCGAACGAGCGATCTCAGCACCGCCAAGACGTCCGCCAACTTGTGTTTTAATTCCTTTTGCACCAGAGCGCATAGTTCTTTGCATTGCTTGTTTCAAAGCACGACGGAAGGAGACACGACGTTCCAATTGTTGTGCAATGCTTTCTGCAACGAGAATAGCATCTAGTTCAGGATGTTTGATTTCAGAAATATTAATGTGAACTTTCTTACCAGCAGAAATCTTAGTAATTTGACTGCGAAGTACTTCTACTTCAGCGCCACCTTTACCAATTACCATTCCTGGCTTAGCAGTATGAATAGTAACATTCACACGATTAGCTGCACGTTCAATTTCAATGTGCGATACAGCTGAATCTTTTAATTTATTTTTAACGTATTCGCGAATTTTAACGTCTTCCATTAAAAGAGTACCGAACTCTTTTCCTGCAAACCATTTAGATTCCCAATCACGAATAATACCTACTCGTAGTCCTATTGGATTTACTTTTTGGCCCACTCGTTATCCCTCCTTATTTCTCAGATACCACCAAAGAGATGTGGCTAGTACGCTTGTTAATCTTGCTAGCGCGTCCCATCGCACGAGGACGGAAACGTTTCATCGTCGGTCCTTGGTTGACATAAACTTCACTAACATACAACTTGTTAACATCTAGTGAATAGTTGTGTTCAGCATTTGCGATAGCTGAGTTCAACAACTTTTCCACAACCGGGGAAGCGGCTTTCGGAGTGTGGCGAAGAATTGCGATTGCAGCGCCTACTTCTTTACCACGAATCAAGTCAACAACCAGTTGAACTTTACGAGAAGAAATCCGAATAGATTTAGCATGTGCTTTTGCTTCCATTGTTTTACCTCCTCTCAGACAAAGAGCTTAAAATATTATCTTCTTGTTTTCTTATCATCATCCGAATGACTTTTGTAGGTACGAGTTGGAGCGAATTCGCCCAATTTGTGTCCTACCATATCTTCCGTTACGTATACTGGAACGTGTTTACGTCCATCATACACACCAAAAGTAAGTCCGATGAACTGTGGAAAAATAGTGGAACGACGGGACCAAGTCTTAATAACAGCCTTTTTCTCCGATGCGTTCATAACTTCAACTTTTTTCAACAGGTAACCGTCAATGAAAGGTCCCTTTTTTAAACTGCGACTCATATGTGAATCCTCCCTTCATCAAATCTTCTCGTTACTTTCGGCACTTCACAACGTTATGCACAGTGTGCATTATTTTGTGCGGCGGCGAACGATATATTTGTCAGAAGCTTTTCCTTTTTTACGTGTCTTGTATCCAAGAGTTGGTTTACCCCAAGGAGACAATGGAGATTTACGACCGATTGGAGCGCGTCCTTCACCACCACCGTGTGGGTGATCGTTAGGGTTCATGACTACCCCGCGGACTTCTGGGCGTTGACCCATCCAGCGGCTACGTCCTGCTTTACCAATCTTAATTAGTTCGTGGTCTGCGTTACCAACAGAACCGATTGTAGCGCGACAAACCTTCAACAATTTACGAACTTCACCAGAAGACAAACGTACGGATACGTATTTTTCTTCTTTACCAAGAAGTTGAGCTTCAGTACCTGCTGCACGTACTAATTGTCCACCTTTACCTGGTTGTAATTCGATGTTGTGGATAACTGTACCTACTGGAATGTTCTCCATAGGAAGTGTATTACCAATCTTGATATCAGAAGCTGGTCCTGATTCAATTTGATCTCCTACTTTTAGGCCTTGTGGAGCGATAATGTAACGTTTCTCTCCATCAGCATAGTGGATCAAAGCAATATTGGAAGTACGGTTCGGATCGTATTCAATCGTAGCAACGCGACCTGGTATGCCGTCTTTAGTCCGTTTGAAGTCAATGATACGGTATTTACGTTTGTGTCCGCCGCCGTGGTGACGTACAGTGATTTTACCTTGGTTATTACGTCCCGCATGTTTGAAAAGGGGAGACAACAAGGATTTTTCCGGTTCGTTTGTTGTGATTTCTTCAAACGTAGACACTGACATATGTCTTCTAGCCGGGGATGTTGGTTTATACTTTTTAATTGGCACTGAATTTCCCTCCTTACTTTAGCGATTTCACTACTCTACTGCTTCAAAAAATTCAAGCGGCTTGCTATCTTTACTTAATGTAACTATAGCCTTTTTCCATTCAGAAGTATAACCGTTATATTTACCATAACGTTTAGGCTTTTGTGGAACACGCATTGTATTTACATTTGTAACTTTAACTTTGAAAATAGCTTCGATAGCTTGTTTGATTTCGGTTTTATTGGCACGGAGTTCAACTTCAAAAGCGTATTTCATGTCGCTCATATAGTCGGCCGTACGTTCCGTAATAACCGGACGTTTAATCACATCGCGAGGATCCTTCATTACGCGAACACCTCCTCTACCTTCTGAACTGCTTCCTTCGTAATGATCAACTTGTCGTACAATAGTACGTCAAGGACATTAATGCCGTCTGCTGCTACAAATTTAACACCAGGAATATTACGAGCAGCTAGAGCTACTGTATCATCAAAGGCAGGTGTTACAATTAGAGCTTTACGTTCGACTTTTAAGTTGTTCAAGATTGCTGCAAATTCTTTCGTTTTTGGCGAGTTCAACGTTAGAGCATCAAGAACAATGATATTGTTATCAAGTACTTTGGATGACAACGCAGATTTAATCGCTAAGCGACGAACCTTTTTAGGCAATTTGAATGTATAACTACGTGGAGTTGGTCCAAATACCACTCCGCCGCCTTTCCATTGTGGAGAGCGAATAGATCCTTGACGAGCACGACCTGTACCTTTTTGTTTCCAAGGTTTACGTCCTCCGCCACGTACTTCAGAACGTCCTTTAACTTTGTGAGTACCACGACGTAGAGAAGCTCTTTGTAGCAAGACAGCTTGATTCATAACATGTACATGCGGTTCGATACCGAATACATTGTCATTTAGTTCAACTTCTCCTACTTCACTTCCAGTAACATTAAAAAGAACTACTTTAGGCATTGTTTTTCCTCCTTCCTTTGGTGATTATTTCTTCACCGTTTCTTTGATTTTCACAAAGCTGTTTTTAGGTCCTGGAATAGCACCTTTTATAAGTAGAACGTTACGTTCAACATCCACTTTGATAACTTCAAGTTTCTGTACTGTAATTAGCGTATGTCCCATATGTCCTGGAAGGCGTTTGCCTTTAGCAACACGGTTCGCTTGAATGGAACCCATGGAACCCGGTCTACGGTGATAACGTGATCCGTGAGCCATTGGTCCGCGGCTTTGTCCCCAACGTTTAATTACACCTTGAAATCCTTTACCTTTTGAAGTACCTGTTACGTCAACAAACTCGCCTTCAGCGAAAACGTCAGCCTTCAATTCCTGACCTACCTCAACACTAGCGAAGTCATTCCCGCGAATTTCGCGAACGTAGCGCTTAGGCGCAGTATTTGCCTTTTTCGCATGACCTATTTCAGGTTTGATCGCGTTTCTTTCTTTCTTATCGGAGAAACCTAGTTGGATCGCTTCATAGCCATCGTTTTCTAGATCTTTCTTCTGCAATACAACGCAAGGACCTGCTTCGATTACCGTTACAGGAATTACATTACCCTCAGCTGTAAATACTTGAGTCATTCCGAGTTTTTTTCCTAAGATACCTTTCATGTTGACACCTCTTTTCCTTTCAAAGTTCCTTACTAGTAATCAATATTACAATTTAATTTCAATATCTACACCGGACGGCAGGTCCAAGCGCATTAAGGCATCCACAGTTTGTGGAGTCGGGTTCACAATGTCGATCAAACGCTTATGAGTGCGTTGTTCGAACTGTTCCCGCGAATCCTTATACTTGTGTACCGCACGGAGAATGGTAATGATTTGTTTTTCAGTTGGAAGTGGAATTGGTCCAGAAACACTAGCACCTGAACGTTTTGCAGTTTCAACAATTTTCTCAGCGGATTGATCAAGAATTCTGTGATCGTAAGCTTTCAAACGAATACGAATTTTTTGCTTTGCCATTTTAGTCCCTCCTTCTATCGCCCAATTTGGTATCGGACATACTCCACGAAAATTTTCTAGACAACCGCTCCATGGCAAAGGGGCCAGGTGTGTCAGTAACCTCTCGCTTCATCGCAACGTCTCAGAACAACATTCATTATTATATAGAATACTTGAATATAATGCAAGTATAAAATAAAAAGTTAATATATTACCTCTTGGCTAAGTCTATATATTACACTTTATTTTCTAACTAGGCAACCTTAAACTATCAATTATAAGGAATCACTTCGCAGTAATTTCATCCAAATTTTCCATTAAATCAAAAACAGAGGGCTCTATCTTTAATGGATAGAACCCTCTATTACTTGCGTTCACATCACACTGTTGCTCGTTACAGTACATTGTTGCTTATGATTCAAGACCAAAGTCTTTATTATTTAGTGATTGTTGCTACTGAACCAGCACCAACAGTACGTCCACCTTCACGGATTGAGAATTTAGTACCTTCTTCAATCGCGATTGGGTTGATCAATGCAACAGTTACAGTGATGTTATCACCAGGCATAACCATTTCAGTACCTTCTGGCAAAGTAATAACTCCAGTTACGTCAGTTGTACGGAAGTAGAACTGTGGACGGTAACCAGTGAAGAAAGGTTTATGACGTCCGCCTTCTTCTTTTGTCAAAACGTAGATTTGTGCTTCGAAATCTGTGTGTGGTTTAACTGTACCTGGTTTAGCAAGTACTTGGCCACGCTCGATCATTGTGCGGTCAACACCACGAAGCAATGCTCCGATGTTGTCCCCAGCTTGTGCAGAATCAAGCAATTTACGGAACATTTCAACGCCCGTAACTACTGATTTCTTAGCTTCTTCAGTGATACCAACGATTTCAACTTCTTCTCCGACTTTAACAGTTCCGCGTTCTACACGACCTGTAGCAACGGTACCGCGACCAGTGATAGAGAATACATCCTCAACAGGCATCAAGAAAGGTTTGTCAGTGTCACGAACTGGATCTGGCACATAAGTGTCGATAACTTCGAACATTTCAACAATTTTCTTAGCCCATTCGCCATCTGGGTTAGCCAATGCTTCACGAGCTGAACCTTGGAAGATTGGAGTATCATCGCCTGGGAAATCATATTCATTCAACAAATCACGAACTTCCATTTCAACCAATTCAAGAAGTTCTGCGTCTTCAACAACGTCACATTTGTTCAAGAATACTACGATGTATGGAACACCAACTTGTTTAGACAATAGGATATGTTCGCGAGTCTGTGGCATAGGGCCGTCAGCTGCAGAAACAACCAAGATAGCTCCGTCCATTTGAGCAGCACCAGTGATCATGTTTTTAACGTAATCGGCATGTCCTGGGCAGTCAACGTGTGCATAGTGACGGTTAGGAGTTTCATATTCAACGTGAGAAGTAGAGATTGTGATACCACGTTCGCGCTCTTCTGGAGCTTTATCGATTTGATCGAATGCTATAGCAGCACCCCCGTAAGTTTTGGACAATACAGTTGTAATTGCTGCAGTAAGAGTCGTTTTACCATGATCGACGTGACCAATAGTACCGATATTTACGTGTGTTTTATTGCGTTCAAATTTAGCCTTTGCCATTTTAAACACTTCCTCCTTCAATAAATAAATTGTTTATGTTCATACAGCATAAAGTAAAAGGATATTCCCTTTCACTCCATCCTGTAAAGAAAATGATAATTATTCTCCGCCTTTTGACTTGGAGATAATTTCTTCAGCAATGCTCTTCGGAACTTCTTCATAGTGAGATAGTTCCATCGAGAACACACCGCGACCTTGAGTACCAGAGCGAAGTGTTGTCGAATATCCGAACATTTCAGATAGAGGCACCTTAGCACGAATAATTTGAGCTCCTGCACGAGTATCCATACCTTCAATCCGTCCACGACGGGAATTCAGCATACCCATAACATCACCCATATATTCTTCCGGTACGGTTACTTCAACTTTCATGATTGGCTCAAGAAGTACAGGCTTACACTTGTCTTTAGCAGCTTTAAGTGCTAGAGAACCTGCAACTTTAAATGCCATTTCATTGGAATCGACATCATGGTATGAACCATCAACGATAGTAGCTTTGACATCAACAAGCGGGAAGCCTGCGATAACACCGCTCTTCATTCCTTCTTCAATCCCTGCAAGTGCTGGAGCAACATATTCTCTAGGAACAGATCCACCGACAACCTTGCTTTCGAAAGTATTACCAGTACCTGCTTCAAGAGGTTCGAATTCAACCCATACGTGACCGTATTGTCCACGACCACCAGATTGACGTACGAACTTACCTTCTACACGTGCTGCAGAACGGAATGTTTCACGATAAGCAACCTGTGGTTTACCCACATTCGTTTCCACTTTGAACTCACGACGCATACGGTCGATGATGATATCAAGGTGAAGCTCACCCATACCTGCAAGAATAGTCTGGCCAGTCTCTTCATCTGTGTGAGCACGAAGTGTAGGATCTTCCTCAGTTAATTTACCGAGAGCGACACCCATTTTGTCTTGGTCAGCTTTAGTCTTAGGTTCAACTGCAATGGAGATAACTGGATCCGGGAAATTCATAGATTCAAGAATAACTGGATGTTTCTCATCACATAGCGTATCACCTGTACCTGTGTCTTTCAAACCAACAGCTGAAGCGATATCTCCGCAGTAAACTTCAGAGATTTCTTGACGGCTGTTAGCATGCATTTGCAGGATACGTCCGATACGTTCGCGTTTACCTTTTGTTGCATTCAGTACATATGATCCGGATTGTAGTACACCAGAATATACACGGAAGAACGTAAGTTTACCAACGTAAGGGTCAGTCATGATCTTAAATGCAAGTGCAGCGAAAGGTTCTTTATCATCAGACTTACGGATTGTTTCAGTACCATCATCAAGATGACCAATGATAGCTGGAACGTCTGTAGGAGCTGGAAGATAATCAACAACTGCGTCCATCATTAACTGAACGCCTTTGTTACGATAAGATGATCCACAGATTACTGGGAAGATCTTAGTCTGAACAACACCTTTACGAAGAGCTGCTTTCAATTCCGGAATGGTGATTTCTTCACCCTCAAGATATTTCATAGTCAATTCTTCGTCTAACTCTGCAACTTTTTCAATTAGTTCTGCGCGAAGTTCTTCAACTTTCGCTTTGAATTCTTCTGGAATTTCAACAACTTCGATGTTTTGACCCAAGTCATCTTTGTACATGTGAGCTTTACGCTCAACAAGGTCAATAATCCCAGTAAAGTCATTTTCAGCACCAATCGGAAGTTGAATTGCTACTGCGTTTGCCTTAAGGCGATCACGCATTGTTTCAATAACATTAAGATAATCAGCACCGATAATATCCATCTTGTTCACATATGCAATACGCGGTACGCCATACTTGTCAGCCTGTCTCCATACGGTTTCAGACTGAGGTTCTACGCCCTCTTTTGCACTGAACACACCTACTGCCCCATCCAATACACGAAGGGACCGTTCAACTTCAACAGTGAAGTCAACGTGTCCCGGGGTATCAATGATATTAACGCGGTGACCTTTCCAAGAAGCAGTCGTAGCAGCGGAAGTAATCGTAATTCCGCGCTCCTGTTCTTGTTCCATCCAGTCCATAGTCGCAGCACCCTCGTGAACTTCACCGATTTTGTGCGTTATGCCTGTGTAGAACAAGATGCGCTCCGTGGTAGTTGTTTTACCAGCGTCAATATGAGCCATGATCCCAATATTACGTGTATTGTTTAAGGAGAACTCTCTTGCCATGAAAATAGTCTCCCTTCAATAACATAGTTATATTTAAGCTAATTCTACCAACGGTAGTGAGCAAACGCTTTGTTCGCTTCAGCCATCTTGTGTGTATCTTCGCGTTTCTTAACAGAAGCGCCTGTGTTGTTTGAAGCATCGATAATCTCTGCTGCCAAACGTTCTTCCATCGTCTTCTCACCGCGGTTGCGGGAGTAGTTTACAAGCCAACGTAGACCTAGAGCTGTACGTCTTTCAGGTTTCACTTCTAGTGGTACCTGGTAGGTTGAACCACCTACACGACGTGCTTTAACTTCTAGAACTGGCATGATATTCTTGATCGCCGTTTCAAACACTTCCATCGGATCTTTCTCCGTACGTTCTTGAATAAGCTTGAACGCGTTATATAGAATTGTTGCAGCAGTACCTCTCTTACCATCCAACATAATGCGGTTGATTAGACGAGTAACTAGCTTGCTATTGTACAACGGATCTGGTAATACGTCTCTTTTAGTAACTGGACCCTTGCGTGGCATGGATATCCCCCTTTCTTAAATCAATTGAATTCTATTGAATTCACTATTATTTTTTAACCTTAGGACGTTTCGTACCATATTTGGAACGAGCTTGCATCCGGTTGTTAACACCTGCAGTATCAAGAGCACCGCGAACGATGTGATAACGTACTCCTGCAAGGTCTTTTACTTTTCCTCCACGAACCAATACGACACTGTGCTCTTGCAAGTTGTGTCCGATTCCTGGAATATAAGCAGTCACCTCTATGCGATTCGTTAAACGAACACGAGCATATTTACGAAGTGCGGAGTTTGGTTTACGTGGAGTCATAGTACCTACACGTGTACATACACCACGTTTTTGTGGAGCGCTCAATCCAGTCTCTTCACGCTTCAAAGCGTTATACCCTTTTTGTAGTGCTGGGGATTTAGACTTATAAATCTTAGATTGACGTCCTTTACGAACTAGCTGATTAATTGTTGGCATGTTGTTGCCACCCCCTTCCCAATATTACTGTCCAATTATACCTTCCAAGTCCACAGACCCAGGCGGTTCATAAAAGGACAAATGAAAAGCCTTTGCCGAAAGATTTTTGCATCTTTCTCACAAAAACATCCCTTTAAAACTATGGTTTAATGACGGCAGCCATCGCTGCACCCACTTCAATGCTGCATGCTTCGCCCAATTCAGTCATGGTATCCACATACGTTATGTTGACGCTATGCTTGTCGCATAGTGCTACAATTTTTGAAATAAGCCGCTGATCTGCATCTAAGGCTACATATACTTCAGTAGCTTGACCACACTCAACTGCTCGCATGGTTTGTTTGGTGCCTATTCTAACATGAGCATCCTGTAATCCTCTATCATTAGACATCATTACGATTCCTCCAAAAGAACAGGAATAACTAAATCACTCACGCACCTATGATATATTAGCATCCCACATCATTGATGTCAAGAGATTTGGTGCATTTACTAGATAAATCAAGTTGGTGCTGTGAAATCAAACCCTTATAAGTATGATTCCACAGCGTCCTTCTTAATTATTCTACAGTTACAGGTTCAAGCTCTTTAGGTTCCTTATTCAACAATTCTGGATCAGCGTAAGTTACACTACGATAACGATTCAAGCCTGTTCCCGCTGGTATTAACTTACCAATGATTACATTTTCTTTCAATCCGAGTAGTTTATCGACTTTGCCCTTAATAGCTGCATCTGTCAATACACGAGTCGTTTCTTGGAAAGAAGCTGCAGACAAGAATGAATCAGTCTCCAGAGATGCTTTTGTGATACCAAGAAGAACAGGTTTAGCAACTGCAGGTTCTTTTCCTGCCAATATTGCAACTTTATTTGCAGCTTCATATTCATGAATATCCGAGAATGCGCCTGGAAGAAGAGTGGTCTCTCCAGCATCGACAATTCGAATCTTACGAAGCATTTGTTTAACCATAACTTCAATGTGCTTATCGTTAATTTCTACACCTTGGTTACGGTATACACGTTGTACTTCTTGCAGAATGTAGTTCTGTACGCCGCGAATACCCTTGATACGTAGAATTTCTTTCGGATCGATTGAACCGTCTGTAAGTTCGTCACCAGCCTCAATTTCTTGGCCTTCACTGACACGAAGACGAGATCCATAAGTGACTAAATAAGTTTTAGTCTCTGCTTCACCCTGTACTTCGATCTCACGACGATCTTTCGTTTCACGAATTTCTTTAACGACACCATCAATTTCACTGATTGTAGCTTGCCCTTTCGGAATACGAGCTTCGAATAGCTCTTGAATACGCGGCAAACCTTGTGTAATATCGTCTCCTGCAACACCCCCGGTATGGAAGGTACGCATTGTAAGCTGTGTTCCTGGTTCACCGATGGATTGTGCTGCGATAATACCAACCGCTTCACCAATCTCAACGTGTTTACCCGTCGCCAAATTTCGACCGTAACAAGTTTTACATACACCATGACGAGCACGGCAACTAAGTACAGAACGAATTTGTAGTTTTTCAACTCCAGCTTTGATAATAGCACTCGCTTTATCAGAGTCGATCAATTCATTACGGTTAACGATAATTTCACCAGTCTCTGGATGACGAACCGTTTCAAAGCAATAACGACCTTCAATACGGTCATACAGATCCTCGATAACTTCTTTACCGTCTTGAATCTTAGCCACTGTAAAGCCTTTATCAGTACCACAATTCTCTTCCCGAACAATAACATCTTGTGCTACGTCAACGAGACGACGCGTTAGATATCCTGAATCGGCAGTACGTAACGCTGTATCGGCAAGACCCTTACGCGCTCCGTGAGTCGATAGGAAGTACTCGAGTACGGTTAGACCTTCACGGAAGTTAGATTTAATCGGCATTTCTATGATACGTCCTGATGGATTGGCCATCAGACCGCGCATGCCGCCCAACTGTGTGATCTGCGATTTATTACCACGCGCTTTAGAATCAACCATGAGCATAATATTGTTATATCGATCCATGGATTTCATAAGCACTTCTGTAAGTTCATCTTTAGTCTTGGACCAAATGTCAATAACTCGGTCATAACGTTCTTCATTGGTAATCAAACCACGACGATATTGGTTCGTAACTACACTAACCTTAGCATCAGATGCGTGTAGAATCTCACCCTTCTCCACAGGTACGATTACGTCTGATACAGCTACTGTGATACCCGCACGTGTAGAGTACGTAAATCCGAGTTGTTTAATTTTATCCAAAATGATTGATGTTTCAGTTGTATGGTATGTCTCGAAACAACGAGCAATAATTTGTCCAAGATATTCCTTACCTACCGCACCACTAACTGGAAGACTTTCAATGATCTCAGTAACATTCGCACCCTTTTCATAAATGAAGTACCGCTCAGGTGTCCCTTGGAATAGGTTCTCACGAGTTGCTTCGTTAATATAAGGAAAACTACTTGGGAAGATTTCATTGAAAATAATTTTACCAATCGTTGTAATCAGCATCGCGCCTTGTTGCTTCTCTGTAAAGTTAGTTTTACCCAAAGCCTTAGCAGGGATAGCCACACGAGCATGAAGACCCGCTGTTCCACGTTGATAAGCAGATATAGCATCATTTACAGTACGAAGAATCATTCCTGATCCTTTTTCTTCTTTGTTATCCATCGTCAGATAGAAAGTTCCAAGAACCATATCCTGTGATGGTGTAACAACCGGTTTACCGTCTTTCGGATTCAGAATGTTGCCTGATGCCAACATAAGAATACGTGCTTCAGCTTGAGCTTCAGCAGACAACGGAACGTGCACAGCCATTTGGTCACCATCAAAGTCGGCATTGTAAGCCGTACATACGAGTGGATGAAGTCGAATAGCATGACCTTCTACTAAGATCGGTTCAAACGCTTGGATACCGAGACGGTGAAGCGTAGGAGCACGGTTCAATAGTACAGGATGCTCTTTAATGACTTCTTCAAGTACATCCCAAACCTCAGGGCTCACGCGTTCAACCTTACGTTTAGCACTCTTGATGTTATGAGCAAGACCTTTGTTAACCAATTCCTTCATAACGAAAGGCTTGAACAATTCAAGCGCCATTTTCTTAGGAAGACCACATTGGTACATCTTAAGGTAAGGTCCAACAACGATAACAGAACGACCTGAATAATCGACACGTTTACCAAGTAGATTCTGACGGAAACGGCCTTGTTTACCTTTTAGCATGTGGCTAAGTGATTTCAAAGGGCGATTACCAGGACCTGTAACAGGACGTCCACGACGACCATTATCAATCAAAGCATCTACTGCTTCTTGAAGCATACGTTTCTCGTTCTGAACGATAATGTCAGGTGCTCCAAGATCAAGTAGGCGTTTCAAACGATTGTTACGGTTAATAACACGACGATACAGATCATTCAAGTCAGACGTTGCGAAACGCCCACCATCCAATTGTACCATCGGACGAAGTTCAGGAGGGATAACAGGAAGTACATCCATGATCATCCATTCTGGTTTATTTCCAGAGTTGCGGAATGCTTCAATTACTTCAAGACGCTTAATCGCACGATTACGACGTTGTCCTTGTGCAGTGCGAAGCTCTTCTTTTAGGAATTCAAGTTCTTTCTCAACATCAATATCCTGCAAAAGTTTTTTAACGGCTTCTGCGCCCATGCCAGCATGGAATCCGTAGCCATATTTTTCACGATAACTACGATATTCCTTTTCGGATAGGAGTTGTTTTTTCTCCAGTGGAGTTTCACCTGGATCCGTTACAACATAAGATGCGAAGTAAATGATCTCTTCAAGTGATCTTGGTGACATGTCCAGAGCCAGACCCATCCGGCTAGGGATACCTTTGAAATACCAGATATGAGATACAGGAGCAGCAAGTTCAATATGTCCCATACGTTCACGACGAACTTTCGCCCGAGTGACTTCAACGCCGCAGCGATCGCACACTACGCCTTTATAACGGACACGCTTATACTTACCACAGTGACATTCCCAGTCTTTCGTTGGTCCAAAGATCTTCTCACAGAACAGGCCTTCTTTTTCCGGTTTTAACGTACGATAGTTAATCGTCTCCGGTTTTTTAACTTCTCCGCGGGACCATGATCTAATCTTTTCGGGAGAAGCGAGCCCGATTTTCATGTATTCAAAATTGTTAACGTCCAACAAGGAGCAACCCTCCTTAATCTAGTACTATATTATTTGAAGACGTGATACGGGCAGCAAGGTAAGCCTTACTGCCGATCACAATCTCTTATTCCACTCCGACTTCCGCGCCTTCCAAGTTGAGGCTCAGCTTATCTCCTGCCGCCTCGTCTTCGTCATCGAGTTCTTTCATCTCGATTTCTTGTTCGTCACCGCTAAGGATCTTAACATCCATACCTAGAGATTGAAGTTCTTTAATTAGAACCTTGAATGATTCAGGAACTCCTGGTTCCGGCACATTCTCTCCTTTAACGATGGATTCATATGTCTTCACCCGACCTACAACATCATCGGATTTGACTGTCAAGATTTCTTGCAATGTATAAGCAGCACCATAAGCTTCAAGCGCCCAGACTTCCATTTCTCCGAAACGCTGTCCACCAAATTGAGCTTTACCACCCAATGGTTGTTGTGTAACGAGAGAGTAAGGACCTGTAGAACGAGCATGGATTTTATCATCAACCATGTGGGCAAGTTTGATCATATGCATGACACCAACGGTAACTTCACGTTCGAACATATCACCTGTACGGCCATCATACAATTTAGTCTTACCGTTACGATTCATACCTGACTCTTCCATCGTATCAAATACGTCATTCTCGTTAGCACCATCAAATACTGGTGTTGCTACGTGAATACCAAGGAGCATTGCTGCCATCCCTAAGTGTACTTCAAGTAATTGACCGACGTTCATACGTGATGGCACCCCTAGTGGGTTAAGACATACTTGTACTGGAGTTCCATCTGGAAGGAATGGCATATCTTCTTCCGGTAAAATGCGGGCTACAACACCTTTGTTACCATGACGCCCTGCCATTTTGTCACCTTCAGAAATCTTACGTTTTTGCGCAATATATACACGAACCATTTGATTAACGCCTGGAGGTAGTTCATCACCGTTCTCACGGGTAAATACCTTCACATCGACGATAATACCATCACTACCATGTGGAACACGTAGAGAGGTATCGCGAACTTCACGAGCCTTCTCACCAAAGATAGCATGGAGTAAGCGTTCCTCTGCAGTAAGTTCAGTTACACCCTTAGGTGTTACTTTACCCACTAAGATGTCGCCAGCACTAATCTCCGCACCGATGCGGATAATGCCTCGTTCATCTAGATTGCGAAGAGCTTCTTCCCCAACATTCGGAATATCGCGAGTGATCTCTTCAGGTCCAAGTTTCGTATCACGCGCTTCAGATTCATATTCTTCAATATGGATCGAAGTGTATACGTCTTCCTTAACCATTTTTTCGCTTAGAAGGATCGCATCTTCATAGTTGTAACCTTCCCAAGTCATGAAAGCTACGACAACGTTACGTCCTAATGCAATTTCGCCCATTTCAGTTGAAGGTCCATCCGCTAAGATGTCTCCTACTTTAACACTGTCTCCTCTTTTAACGATCGGACGTTGGTTAATGCAAGTTCCCTGATTTGAACGCATAAACTTGTGTAATTTATGTTTAACAAGGTCACCCTTAACTTCTTTTCCATCTACAAGTTCAACACGACGAACCCAGATCTCATTTGCAGAAGATCTTTCAACAATACCGTCATGTTTGGACACAATACATACGCCAGAGTCTTTCGCAGCTTTGTGTTCCATTCCTGTACCAACCAATGGAGCTTTTGGAATTAGAAGCGGCACCGCTTGGCGCTGCATGTTAGATCCCATTAGTGCACGGTTAGAGTCATCATTTTCAAGGAACGGGATAAGCGCAGTTGCGACCGACACAACTTGTTTAGGAGATACATCCATATAGTCTACACGATCGCTAGGCATGGATAGAATGTTATCAGCTTGTTTATTATAACGAACGACAACAATATCGTCCTCAAACTTGCTGTCTTCTGTCAATTTAGCGTTCGCTTGCGCGACGATATAGTTATCTTCTTCATCCGCAGTTAGATAATCGATATGTTCGGTAACAATACCGGTCTTAGGATCTACCCAACGATACGGTGCTTCAATAAATCCATATTCGTTAACACGTGCAAACGTCGACAATGAGTTAATCAACCCAATGTTCGGACCTTCTGGTGTTTCGATCGGACACATACGGCCATAGTGACTCGGATGGACGTCACGCACTTCAAACCCTGCACGTTCACGAGTCAAACCTCCGGGTCCTAGTGCAGATAGACGACGTTTGTGCGTCAATTCACCAAGCGGATTGGTCTGATCCATAAATTGTGACAACTGTGAACTACCAAAGAATTCTTTAATCGATGCAATAACCGGGCGAATGTTAATTAGCGCTTGTGGCGTAATAACATTTGCATCCTGAATTGACATTCTTTCACGAACGACGCGTTCCATTCTAGAAAGACCAATACGGAATTGGTTTTGCAACAATTCACCCACTGAACGCAGACGGCGGTTACCTAGATGGTCAATATCATCTGTATTACCAACACCATGCAGCAAATCTATGAAATAACTGATGGATGAGATAATATCAGCTGGCGTAATGTTTTTCACTGATTTATCAATATTCGCATTAGCAATCACTTTGATAACTTTACCCTCTTCAATAGGAGAGAATACTTCGATGCTCTGTAACGGAACTTCTCCCGCATCCAGTGCTCCATTAGCTACATGGTAAGTCTTAAGACCAACACCATTCTCCAAATGAGGTAGCAATTCATCTAATAAACGACGGTCTACCATTTGACCAGATTCAGCCAGGATTTCTCCTGTTTCTGGGTCAACTAGGTTTTGAGCCAAACGTTGATTAAACAAGCGATTCTTAATGTGTAGTTTTTTGTTAATTTTATAACGACCTACATTAGCTAAGTCATAACGTTTCGGGTCAAAGAACCGTGCTATCAACAGACTCTTCGCATTATCCAAAGTAGGTGGTTCACCTGGACGAAGACGTTCATAGATTTCAATCAGCGCTTTTTCCGTCGAATCCGTATTGTCCTTATCTAACGTGTTACGGATATATTCATCATTACCAAGCAAATCAAGAATTTCAGCATCGCTACCGAAACCTAATGCGCGAAGTAATACAGTCACTGGTATTTTACGAGTACGGTCGATACGAACATACATAATGTCCTTCGCGTCCGTTTCCAGTTCAAGCCACGCTCCACGGTTAGGGATTACAGTTGCTGTGTAATTCCGTTTACCATTTTTGTCGATTTTGGTGCTGAAATAGACGCTAGGAGAGCGAACCAACTGGCTGACAATTACCCGTTCTGCACCATTGATAATAAATGTACCAGTCTCCGTCATTAGTGGGAAGTCTCCCATGAACACTTCCTGTTCTTTGACTTCTCCCGTTTCCCTGTTAATGAGTCTCACTTTAACCCGAAGTGGAGCCGCATACGTGACGTCACGCTCTTTTGCATCGTCAATGTTGTATTTTGGTTCACCTAGGCTGTAGTCTATAAACTCCAGCACTAAATTACCTGTGAAATCTTGGATCGGCGAAATATCATGAAACATCTCCCGCAATCCTTCCTCCAAAAACCAATCATAAGATTTTTGTTGGATTTCAATCAGGTTCGGAATTTCGAGTACTTCGTTAATTCGTGCATAACTTCGCCGAGTGCGTCGACCATACTGAACAAGATGTCCTGCCAACTTTAACTCACCCCTCATGTCTACTCACTTTAAAAATACATTGCGAACCTCTGTTTGGACAATTATAATGGAACCATACAGAGTGTTCTTCCACATATAAAGAATACCCCTTACCCGAATTCTTTCGAACAAAGAGCATCTTACAGTGGTTTCTTACATCACATGGACTTCATTTTCAATAGATTTGCAATCATTTGCACAACAAATGGGTAATGTATGACTATGTTAATCACCACTAACAAAATGCTTGACATTTGCGCAAACTAAAGACAAGAAGCCTATCCTAATACTGACATTCCATAATAATATCACATCGGAAATATCAAGTCAATAGTCCTATTGCGGATTATTTCAAAGGTTTTAAAGTCTTAAATATGCGATAGCCCTTATCCTTTGTGACTTCTTGTACTTCTCCAAACAATTTCTCTAACTTTTCTTTTGCGGACGGAGCACCTTGTTTCTTCTGTATAACGACCCATAGTGCTCCTCCTTCACGCAAATGATCATAAGCCTTTTCAAAAATGGCATGCACCGTTTCTTTCCCCGCTCGAATCGGAGGATTGGTTAGAATAACATCAAAGCTTCGACCTTCGACCGCCGCAAATAAATCACTCTCCATAATCGAAACATTCGTAATCCCGTTTAGTTGAGCATTTTCTTTAGCAAGTTCAATGGCGCGACTATTGATATCCACCATGGTTACATGACCATTCTTCACCATACGTGCTGCGCTCAACCCAATCGGGCCATAGCCACAACCTACATCAAGTATCTCTGATCCAGGCGACAATTCCATTGCATCAATTAATACTTTACTACCAAAATCAACGCCTTTTTTTGAAAACACTCCAGCGTCACTTATAAAACGATAAGTCGAGCCCTTGAGTTGTTCCTCAATTGTTCTACGGTCATGTTGTACATCCGGTTGGTTCGAATAATAATGCTGCGGCATCCTAATCCTCCGAATCTGTCTATCCATTCTATTTTTGCCATTGTCTATAATATAGACATCAATCTATTAATTAAAACAAACCCCTTGAATTTAGTTCAAGGGGTTTGTTTTTTTAAAATATAAGAAAGCAAAAGCTTCCTGTAAATAAGTTGAGAAGAAATTACTTAACTTCTACGTTAGCGCCTGCTTCTTCCAACTTAGCTTTTACAGTTTCAGCTTCTTCTTTAGATACTTTTTCTTTCAAAGCTTTTGGAGCGTTGTCTACCAAGTCTTTTGCTTCTTTCAAGCCAAGACCAGTGATTTCGCGAACTGCTTTGATTACGTTGATCTTGGAAGCGCCAGCGCTTGTCAAGATTACGTCAAACTCGGATTGCTCTTCTGCTACTGCAGCTGCAGCACCAGCAGCAGCTACTGGAGCTGCAGCAGTTACGCCGAATTCTTCTTCGATTGCTTTTACAAGATCGTTCAATTCCAATACAGACATACCTTTGATAGCTTCTAAAATTTGTTCGTTACTCATTTGGGTGAACCTCCATTTTATATTAAAATATTTTGTTTGTTACGGAAATCTCGAAGAACAATGTGCTTACGCGCTTTGTTCGTCTTTGTCTGCAACTGCTTTAACAGCAAGTGCGAAGTTACGCACAGGCGCTTGAAGTACACTGAGAAGCATGGAAAGAAGTCCATCGCGAGAAGGAAGTTCAGCCAGCGCTTTAATTTGATCTACGCTAACAACCTTACCTTCAACTACGGCACCCTTCAATTTCAATGCATCATTCTTCTTAGCGAAATCGTTAAGAATTTTGGCTGGAGCTACAACATCTTCTCCACCGAATGCTACAACTGTTGGACCGGTAAGAATTTCATCCAATTCAGTAAGATCTGTAGCAGCAGTCGCACGACGTAACAAGGAGTTTTTCAATACTGAAAATTCAATCCCTGCTTCACGAAGTTGCTTACGCAATTCAGTGATTTGAGCAACATTCAATCCACGATAGTCAGCAACAACTGTTGTTGCGTTTCCACGCAACTTCGCTGTAACAACATCAACCGCTTCTTGTTTAGCTTGAATTACTTTTGCATTTGCCAATCTCTACACCTCCTGATAGTTTGCTATACAGCAGCGTTATTCAACACTACTGAATTATTCTACTTTGGCAAGTAAAAAGCCTCCGTAGAATCTACGAAGGCCTGATATATCATCATGTGCAAGGACTTTCGTCCAACCATTACTGACGTTCTATCACAACACCTCGGTAGGAAATTAAGCCTATTGGCACCTACTGTCTACGGTAAGCATATTCA
This sequence comes from Paenibacillus sp. Y301, assembly GCF_059445505.1. Lineage (NCBI taxonomy): Bacteria > Bacillati > Bacillota > Bacilli > Caryophanales > Paenibacillaceae > Paenibacillus > Paenibacillus sp. Y301. Next base: position 39,977 of record NZ_JCAIUL010000021.1, read on the forward strand.
ACTTTAAGATCAATCTCAAGTCTTTCACAACAACTTTTACAGAATAACAAATATATTTGAACAAGTCAATATATATTATTTGTAAGAAGCTGAATTTACACGTGCACTTGGACCCATTGTTGAGGAAATAGCAATCCCCTTCAAATATACACCTTTAGCAGATGCTGGTTTTGCACGGTTTAACGCATCAAGCAAAGACTTAAGGTTCTCATTCAGTTGTTCTTCACTGAATGATACTTTGCCGATAGGCGCGTGAATTTGACCTGCTTTATCGAGACGGTATTCGATTTTACCAGCTTTAATTTCTTGAACAGCTTTAGTAACATCGAAAGTAACTGTGCCCGCTTTAGGGTTAGGCATTAGACCTTTACCACCAAGTAGACGACCCAGTTTACCAACCTCACTCATCATATCAGGTGTCGCTACGCAGACATCGAAATCGAACCAGCCTTGTTGAATTTTGTTGATCATATCTACATCACCAACAAAATCTGCACCAGCCGCTTCCGCTTCTTTCGCTTTGTCACCTTTCGCAAATACCAATACGCGTTGTGTTTTACCTGTGCCGTGAGGCAAGACAACTACACCACGAACGGCTTGGTCTTGTTTACGAGGGTCTACACCCAAACGAACAGCTGCTTCGACAGTTTCGTCAAATTTAGCAGTCGCTGCCTTTTTCACCAATTGAACGGCTTCAGCAGGCTCATATACTGTTTCGCTATTAATTAGCTTCGCAGCTTCTTGGTACTTCTTACCATGTTTTGCCATGAAATGTTCCTCCTTTGTGGTTTTAGCGGAAATTCCTCCCACATATGCCGGTCTTATTCAGACCTGCGTGTCGCAGAAAAACCTAAAATTAGTCTTCGATCGTGATACCCATACTGCGGGCAGTACCTTCAACCATACGCATTGCAGCCTCAACGGATGCAGCATTAAGGTCAGGCATTTTTGTTTCAGCGATTTCACGAACTGTTGCACGTTTAACTGTTGCAACTTTCTTCTTGTTAGGTTCGCCTGAACCCTTCTCAATCTTAGCAGCTACGCGAAGTAGAACTGCAGCAGGTGGAGTTTTGGTGATGAATGTAAAGGAACGATCTTCAAACACCGAAATTTCTACTGGAATAATTAGTCCAGCTTGATCAGCTGTACGAGCATTGAACTCTTTACAGAATGCCATAATGTTGACACCTGCTTGACCCAATGCAGGACCTACCGGTGGTGCCGGATTCGCTTTACCTGCAGGAATCTGCAGTTTCACCATTTTGATTACCTTTTTAGCCATGTAAAACACCTCCTTGAATCAATAGTGGTTAAGCGGACATCGCTGCCCTCCCACAAGAAACCTAAGATTATTCAATCTTCTCCACTTGAGTGAAATCCAACTCAACTGGGGTTTCCCGTCCAAACATGTTAACGTGTACCTTGACCTTACTTTTGTCTACCAAGATTTCTTCCACGGAGCCTACGAAGTTCGCAAAAGGACCGACTTTAATCTTAACGGATTCCTTAAGTTCGAATTCGATCTGGGGTTTCGGTTCATTCATTCCCATATGTTTAAGGATCTGTTCCATTTCTTCTGGAAGCAGAGCTGTAGGTTTAGAACCTGAGCCTGTTGAACCTACAAAACCTGTAACTCCTGGTGTATTGCGAACAACATACCAAGAATCATCAGTCTGGATCATTTCGACAATGACATAACCGGGGTAAACTTTACGCATAACGGTCTTTTTCTTACCGTCCTTGTTTACGATTTCTTCTTCCATTGGAACAAGAACACGGAATATCTTATCTTCCATACCCATGGACTCAACGCGTTTTTCTAAATTGGCCTTGACCTTATTCTCATACCCTGAATAGGTATGAACGACATACCATCTTTTCTCCATATCAAGCCACCTGGGACCCTTCTTAAATAATCGCTTCGATCACAGCGGAAATACCGATGTCTAGTACCCAAAAATAAATTGTGACAAATGCAACCGTTCCGATAACAATCAGAGTATAGTTCGTCAGTTCTTTACGATTAGGCCAGCGAACCTTTTTAAGTTCCGCCCAGCTTTCTGAGAAAAAGGAAAAAAGAGACTTGAAGCTGCGTTTCACGACCGACTACACCTCCAATAAGACTTTCTTATCTGGTTTCGCGATGAGGAGTTTGCTCGTTACAGTACTTGCAAAATTTCTTCATCTCCATGCGGTCGGGGTGATTCCGCTTGTTCTTCGTGGTTGCGTAGTTTCTTTGTTTGCAATTTGTACAAGCCAAAGTGATAATTACCCGCATGATGTACACCTCCCGTAGACGTCTTCTTCTGAAGACTCTATATTGATCCCAATTAGAAACAGTTAAACCCTCCATTGCTGAAAGGAAAAAGCCGTCTCTGCGAGATGAATAAGAAAGAATACGTGATGACTTCTGCTTTCTCATTCATTAAAACCACGCGAATTTAGGCCTACCTAAAACACTTTATCACATGGGTCATACCATGTCAACGAAAGAATGCAGGTAATAGAAGTATACACAATTCCTTATTATAGGCCGTCTCAAACCCTATTTTCTCTATGATAAGCTGCTGCAATCATTTACTAGTATGGTTCATTCTTGCAGTGACTAAACATTTGGCATTCTTGTGAGAAAAAAAAAGACTCATCAGGGAGTCTTTCCTTTATATAAAGCGTCTGTTCAGTTATCTCTTACTTCTAAGTATCTCTCCAACTTACGTTTCACACGTTGAAGGGCATTGTCTATAGATTTTACATGCCTTTTGAGGTCAACCGAAATTTCCTGATAGGATCGACCATCTAAATATAGCATAAGAACTTTACGTTCTAAATCACTTAGAATTTCCGACATCTTGTCTTCAAGACCAACAAACTCTTCTTTGTTAATAATTAATTGTTCCGGATCACAAATCTGAGACCCACAAATGACATCGAGCAACGTCCGATCAGAATCTTCATCGTATATGGGCTTGTCCAACGATATATATGAATTCAATGGAATATGTTTCTGTCTCGTAGCTGTCTTAATCGCTGTAATAATCTGTCTTGTAATACATAACTCAGCGAAAGCTTTAAACGAAGACTGTTTATCCCCTCTGAAATCCCGTATCGATTTATATAACCCGATCATTCCTTCTTGGACTATGTCCTCACGATCAGCACCGATCAGAAAATAAGACCTGGCTTTAGCGCGCACAAAATTCCTATACTTGTTGATCAAGAATTCTAGAGCTTCACTTTCCCCTAAACGGAAAGCTTCGACAATGTCCTCATCACTGAGGCACACATATTCTGACAACGTTAAATCCTTCAGGTCGACACTCACCAGAATCCCCCCGGCTGCAACGCAAGGTACATCGTTACTCTGTGAAATATAGGAATAGTATATATTATGTAACCTATGGACGTCAACCATAATTTCACCAATAATTGTCATTTATGCAATACTGCCCAGAACTCAAATCATGTATCCCAAATTACGACGTTATTCGCGACGCCAACGTTCGAATAATTTACGCTGATCTGGACTCAATTTAGCATCTAATGTATTCCGTGTTGATTTTCTATTATCTCGTTCGATCTGTTTCTGTATTTCACGTTCGCTATTCTCTACTTCAATAAGTAATTCTCGTGCGGATAAGCGGAGTGCTCCCTTAGCAAAAATAACATGTTGCTCAATTAAGTCACTCGTTGCCACATAAATCTGGCGCCGTTTGCGACTCATTTCGCCAACCAGGCGCTCAATAGTTTCATCTGCTGTTTCTTTTTCTTTAGTGAAATACACTTCGACTTTACTCTGAGAGAAAGACTTCCCCAATCCTGGGACACGATAAGCATCAAAAACTGCAATGACATGTTTGCCTGAAAATGCCTGATAATCTGCTAGCCTTTCGAGCAGACGATCCCTTGCTTCCTGCATATTGATTGGCGCTAATTGTGCAAGTTCAGGCCATCCACCGATCATATTGTATGCATCAACAAGAAGCACATCTCGCAAATCTACCATGCAAGGCTACCCTTTAATACGACGTTTGCGTAGCACTTCGTACATCACCACGCCAGCCGCAACGGAGGCATTAAGAGAATTAATCTTACCTTCCATCGGTAACGTTACTAGTACGTCACATTTCTCTTTAATCAGACGTCCCATTCCCTTTCCTTCATTTCCTATAACTACAGCCAAGGGACCTTCAAATACATCGGTATCATAGATTTCCTGTACACCTTCTACATCCGTACCAACTACCCACACACCCATTTCTTTCAATTTATCAATGGTTTGTCCTAAATTTGTCACTTGTGCGACAGGTACATATTCAACTGCTCCCGCAGAAGTTTTGGATACCGTTGCCGTAACTTGGGCTGATCTTCTTTTAGGAATAACGACACCATGGACCCCTGTACAATCCGCTGTACGCAGGATCGAGCCTAAATTATGTGGATCTTCAATTTCATCTAATAATAGTAAAAATGGCTTTTCACCCTTTTGTTCTGCAATGGCAATGATATCATCGACTTCTGCATATTCGTAGGGTGCAACTTGTGCAACCACACCTTGATGTTGTACGTCTGGAACCAATTGATCTAACTTGCGTTTGTCTACTTGTTGAATAACAACCCCACGTTTTTTGGCTTCTGCCATAATTGGTAATGTTAAGTGTTTTTGTGCATTTTCTGATATCCATATTTTATTGATGCTTCTCCCTGAGCGAAGAGCTTCAGTTACTGAGTGCTTACCTGCGATCATTTCTTCTTCCATGACTATTTCTCCTTCTGAATTGCAGTTAAATTTGTTTATCTATAAATTGAATGCTTAATTCAATAATTTCATCCATTCTTTCGGTCTGTTGCGTATAGTACAAATACCCAATTAGTGCTTCAAATGCTGTAGCATGACGGTACTCTAGTACATCCGCATTTTTGGGTATACTACCCGATTTTGCATTTCGTCCCTGTCTTACCACATCACGTTCATCTTCTGTTAATACGGAATCCAGATGTGTAACAATTCTACTTTGCGCTTTGGCGGAAACCATTTGTGTTGCTGAACGATGAAGATGATGGGGTCGAAGATTAGGTTTAGAGATCAGATATTGACGAACAGCAACTTCATATAGAGCATCTCCAATATAGGCTAATACGATCGGTGGAATCAAATTGGGCTTCTTGGAAGGTGGAAAAGGAAACCACAGTTCCTTTTCTCCTCCAATTAGCTTTTCATCATGCCCGCCTGTCATTTGCGCCGCCAGCGCATGCCTTGCGCAGTATCCTCTAATACAATTCCACGAGATGCCAGAAGATCACGAATTTCATCTGAACGACTCCAATTTTTGTCCTTGCGAGCATTAACTCTTTCGACAATTAACATTTCAATTTCCTCATCGATTAGTTCGCCCTCATGGTCGACATAAAGTCTTAATACTTGATTCATCTCATTAAAAGCTTCAAGCAAGGCATGTAAATCGTTAGCCTTCACAACGGGTTCCTGCAATAAACTGTTCGTTTCATTAACCCATTCGAACATAGCCGTAATGGCATCCGGTGTATTGAAGTCATCCTGCATTTTGGCATGATAAGATGCTAGTATCTCAGTTAATTTGGCTTGTAACCCTTCATTGATGGAAACTGTCTCATCATTTACCATTGCAGTCAATCGATGTTTAATATTGTCCACGGCATTTCGAATGCGTTCTGTACTTTTCTCTGCCTGGTCAATCGTCTCATCGTTAAAGTTAAGTGGATTACGATATTGGCTGGAGAGCATAAAGTAGCGAATAGACTCCCACTTGTACTGTTTACGTAGATCCTTTACCAATATACCATTACCCAATGATTTGGACATTTTTTCATTATTAATATTAATGTATCCATTATGCATCCAATAATTTGCGAATTTTTTACCCGTCAACGCCTCGGTCTGAGCGACTTCACATTCATGATGAGGGAATTGTAAATCCTGGCCTCCGCCATGAATATCAATGCTATCTCCCAAATATCTACGAGCCATTGCTGAACATTCAATATGCCATCCTGGTCTTCCGTTACCCCAAGGGCTATCCCAAGATATCTCTCCCGGCTTGGCTGCTTTCCAAAGCACGAAATCTTCTGGATGCTCTTTACGCTCATCCACTCCAATTCGAATACCGAATTGTAACTCCTCTAGATTCTGATGAGACAGCTTTCCGTATTCTTCAAATTTATGAGTACGGTAAAATACGTCCCCACCATTCTCATAGGCAAATCCCTTCTCCTCAAGTTCCTTTATAAACTCAAGAATAGAATCCATATTCTCTGTTACACGTGGGTTTAGCGTTGCACGGGTTAGTCCAAGCCCTTCTAAATCTTCGTAATAAGCACCGATAAAGGTATCGGCTACTTCTGGTACTGTGGTACCCATTTGCTCTGCTTTACGAATTAGCTTGTCATCTACATCTGTAAAGTTAACGACATAGTTCACATCATTACCCAATTGTTCTAGGTAGGTTCGAACCACATCAAAAACAATCATCGGACGGGCATTCCCAATATGAATATAGTCGTAAACGGTTGGTCCACATACGTACATTTTCACCTTTCCGGGTACCTGTGGAACAAACAATTCCTTATTTCGGGTTAGCGTATTATATATTCTAAGAGCCATGTATTCAAATCCTCTCGTTTGTTCTTAACTCACTATTCATTATTCGCCTTTGGCAGATAACTCTTGTTCACGCTGATATTTTTCACGTTTCACAAGATCAAGTTCCATACGAAGTTCTTCAATTTCATTCTGAATTAACCGCATGGCATCGACGACTGGATCTGGTAATTGATGACTTAGGCGGTCAATACGTCTTCCATCTCTTTTAACAATCCTACCGGGAATACCCACAACGGTGCTATTAGGTGGAACCTCTTTCAGAACGACGGAATTCGCACCAATATTACACTGATCACCTACTGTAAAAGAACCCAATACTTTTGCCCCTGATGCAATAACAACATTATTCCCAATAGTAGGATGACGTTTACCTTTTTCTTTCCCCGTTCCTCCAAGAGTCACCCCTTGGTAAATCACCACGTCGTCTCCGATTTCACAAGTTTCCCCAATGACGACGCCCATCCCGTGGTCGATGAATAATCTTTTTCCTATTTTAGCACCCGGGTGGATTTCGATCCCTGTCATAAAGCGACTACACTGTGAGATGATACGCGCTAGTGTAAACCAACGACGTTTGTAGAACGTATGGGCGATTCGTTGTGCCCATATAGCATGGAGTCCCGAATAGGTGAAGATGACTTCAAATAATCGTCTAGCTGCAGGATCGTTCTCAAATACCGCTTGGATATCTGATTTCATGTTCTTAAACATATTATTCTCCTCTTCGACGCTTTTCAGCTCTCCTAGTGCTCTTCATAACACCGAAATTCTTGTCATGACCCCATTGAATCAGCTCATTACTAACCTACTGTAGGACTCCACATTCTAAAAGATTTATAATGTTATAGGATATCTGCCTTAGAACTCAAAAAACGCCCCTGCAGCATACGCTGCAGAGACGTTCAACCGTGGTTCCACTCTGCTTGAGATATTTAATCATGTTAACATTTAACATGGCTTATATCTCCTCTTACGTTCTATAACGGAAGACGATCCGGCACAACCTAACGATAAAGAAAATCATGCTGACTCATTCGCTCGGTCGCGCAGCTCACAGGTGCATTTTCGATTACCGACATATGGATAACTCACAGCCAAGGGGTTAATAATAAACTCCCCGGTTATCCTCTCTGAAAAATGCCAAAGTAACGTACTTTTCCTGATCTTAGCTATTAACATTATTGATAGGTCTCACGATATTCTATAAGACCAGGACATATAAAGTGATTTGGGTGTTATTATATCGAAAAGATAAGGAACTGACAAGGAGTCTGAACGACAATTATCTTTTCACAACGTATGCTAAGTCTCTTAGATTTGTGCTTTCAGTCTATTCTTAACTCGATCCAATCCAAGAAGGTAAATCGTCTGATTCAAATCTCGGCCATGTGTCTGCCCTGTTAAAGCTACACGAATCGGCATAAATAACTGTTTGCCCTTGAATCCTGTTTCCTTCTGTACTTCTTTAATAAGAACAGCCATATTAGCTGCAGTAAATTCATCTGTATTCTCCACTTTGGCAAGGAATGCAGATAAAACAGTTGGCACCTGTTCTTCAGCTAGAATAGCCTTGGCTTCTTCATCCAATTCTATATCAGAACGGAAGAACATCTCAGACAATTCAACAATGTCAGAAGCCGAATTCAATTGTTCTTGATAAAGAGCAACCAGTGAATTCGCCCATGCTTCTTGTTCTACATTCAACTCCTGAGGTAGACAACCTGACCGTTGTAGATGTGGAATCGCAAGCTTAGCAATCCGCTCTGGATCTGCATGCTTAATATAATGATTGTTCAGATAAGCCAGTTTTTGAGTATCGAATACTGCTGGACTCTTAGACAACCGCTCAGCGTTGAAAATGCTGATAAGTTCATCCTTCACGAACATCTCTTCCTCACCCTCAGGTGACCATCCAAGCAGGGATATGAAGTTAAATAAAGCTTCAGGCAAATAACCCAATTGATCATATTGCTCAATAAACTGGATAATAGACTCATCTCGCTTGCTAAGCTTTTTATGATTTTCATTCACAATCAATGTCATATGTCCGAACTGTGGAGCTTCCCAGCCCAGCGCTTCATAGATCATCAATTGACGAGGCGTGTTGGAGACATGATCTTCACCACGTAATACATGAGAAATTTCCATCAAGTGATCATCGATCGCTACAGCGAAGTTATACGTTGGAATACCGTCTTTCTTCACAATAACGAAATCACCTGTGTCATGTGTATTGAAGGAAATCGAGCCTTTAACGATATCATCGAAGGTAAAAGTCTTATCCTCTGGTACACGGAAACGTATGCTTGCAACACGACCTTCAGCTTCAAAAGCACTGCATTGGTCTGGTGTTAAATCACGATGCTTACCTGTATAACGAGGGGTTTCTCCACGAGCGATCTGTGACTCCCGCTCCTCTTCCAATTCCTCTTCTGTACAGTAACAACGATATGCCAGGCCTTTATCTAGAAGTTCCTGCCAGTACGTCCGATAAATATCGAGTCGTTCGGTCTGACGATAGGGTCCATATGCGCCCCCTACATCTATTCCTTCATCCCAATCCATGCCCAGCCATTTCAAATATTTCAATTGGCTTTCTTCTCCACCTTCAACATTACGCTTCAGGTCTGTATCCTCAATTCGAATAATAAACTGTCCCCCATGATGACGGGCAAATAAATAGTTGAAAAGAGCTGTTCTTGCGTTACCAATATGTAAATGTCCTGTTGGACTCGGTGCGTAACGCACGCGTACTCCACTGGTCATATCTAATCCCTCCGCTTCATATATATCTAACCGTTACTTATATTTCAAGATGATAGCATATCTTGGGTTAAGCATACAACAGACTGCGCGGCAATACCCTCGCCCCGGCCTGTGAATCCTAACTGCTCCGTCGTTGTTGCCTTTACGTTGACTTGAGACAGATCTGCTTCAAGCACCTTTGCAATGACTTCCATCATTTGAGGAATGTACGGTGCCATTTTGGGTTTCTGAGCAATAATCGTGGAATCAATATTACCAAGTTTATAGCCCTTCTCTTTGGCAAGCTTCCAGACCTGTTCAAGTAACTTGAGACTATCAGCATCTTTATAATCAGGATCTGTATCTGGAAAGTGCTTTCCAATGTCACCGAGTCCTAATGCACCTAAGATGGCATCTGTTATAGCATGAAGAAGCACGTCTGCATCCGAGTGTCCAACTAATCCTAATTCGTAAGGAATAGTAACTCCACCAATAATACACGGCCTTCCTTCTACTAGTTGATGAACATCAAATCCTTGTCCTATTCTTATCATCATTTTCCCTCTCCCTTACGTTTCTCTACAAAAGCGGCATATTCTAAATCATCAGGCGTAGTAATCTTGATGTTCGAATAGCTTCCCTTAACGACAGTCACGGGTATACCTATCCGTTCCACAAGCATGGAGTCATCTGTGCCTAGAAAGCCACTTTTCTGTGCCTCTTGATGAGACCAGAGCAGATCTGAAACACGAAAAGTCTGTGGGGTTTGAATAGCCCACAGACTTTGACGATCTGGTGTTTCTACAATAATACCAGATTCATCAACAATTTTTATTGTATCCTTCACAGGTACTGCTAATACTGTAGCTCCAGTGCGGAGTGCCACCTCATAGCATTCCTGAATATCAACAGGGTCTACAAAAGGTCGTACACCATCATGCACCATAACCCATTCCGTTTGTAGCTCTAACAAGCCCTTATATACAGAATGTTGTCTCTCACTTCCCCCAGCGATCACCTTGCACACCTTGTCCAAATGATATTGCTGCACCCATTCCTGCGCACGTTCAACATCCTCCTGCCCGGTGACAAGAACAATCTCCTTAACGAGAGGCATTCGGCTAAATACTTCTAATGTATGAATAATGATGGGCTTATCTTGTAGTAACAAGTACTGTTTACTTTCAAGGGTACCCATACGAGAACCTTTACCTGCTGATACAATAACGATTCCCAAACTGTTGTCCATAGTTTATACCCCTGTCTTCATCCCAAGTATAAGGAAATAGTTATCTCCATCATACCGTTTTTACTGAGCTTTTTCCAACAGTTTCGGTTTCGCGAAGATCATTCGACCCGCAGACGTCTGAAGAACACTGGTGACCAATACCTCCATAAGAGAACCGATATATTCACGTCCGCCTTCCACAACAATCATCGTACCATCATCAAGATAGGCTACACCTTGTCCATGCTCTTTACCATCTTTGATCACTTGTACCATGATTTCCTCACCTGGAAGAACGACTGGTTTAACTGCATTTGCTAAATCATTAATATTCAGAACCGATACGCCCTGTAGTTCACACACTTTATTTAAATTAAAGTCGTTCGTAACCACTTTTCCCTGCAATACTTTAGCTAGCTTAACAAGTTTACTGTCCACTTCGGAGATATCTTCAAAATCACCTTCATAGATCAGTACTTTAATGTCTAATTCTTTCTGGATTTTATTAAGAATATCTAGCCCTCTTCGTCCACGATTACGTTTGAGTAAATCAGAGGAATCCGCGATATGTTGGAGCTCTTCAAGTACGAATTCAGGAATAACAATGGTCCCTTCAATAAAACCAGTCTTGCATATATCTGCAATCCGTCCATCAATAATAACACTTGTATCAAGAATCTTGTGTTCTTCCAGTTTTCTCTCGTCTGATAATTCTGCACGACTCCATCTTCCCGATGTCCATAATGTTGCTAATTCATCCTTCTTCTCCATACCGATTCTAAGGCCCATATAAGCACATGTTAGAGTAATCCCTACTTCTATCAGCTGTCCCGCTTTCCCAAGCCAGGCGAGGCTAGGATACAGTAACAGAGCCAATAGAAGCCCCCCTATTAGTCCAGCCGTTCCCGCAGTTAGTTCACTCATAGGCATTTTTGAAAAATTCGACACAAAAACCTGTACTTTTGTAATCACGGGTTTTGTAATCATTGAGCCTATAAGCATAAAGACAATAGCTCCTAAAGCTGCAAAGATTAGACCTCCTCTAACGCTATCATTCTCACCAAATAGGGTTACCCATTCAGGAAATGAACTTACTAACGTTTGATGTAGCGAATATCCGAACCACGCTCCACATAGTCCAATGAATGCTAAAATAGCCTTTTTTATCATAAATCCCACATCTCCTTCAAAATATATAGCTTTTATAGATATCTTTATCCAGTATGATCCAATTCAAGTGGACATAACCCTATATTCTCCAATTTTTTAAAATAAGTGCTTTGACGCTCCACTGTTTTGGGCTTATGTTTCTTTTGAGGTTGAAAATAGACATTCCACTGACATATAATGAAAGCAATTCATAAATATAGAGGTGATTGGAAAAAATGAGTACAGTCAGTTTACAAGAATTCCAGAATCAAATATCCGACCTACTGCTCCGTCACCGCAGCCTACTTGATGTAATGTCTAAGAATGGACAGAGTAGCGCCTCATTGAACAGGGCTGTCGCCAAAGCTATTACTGATTGTGGCTGTATCGAACTCCACGCTACCAAGCAAACCTTTGAACCCGAATTAGACCTAGCCTCCACGAAAGAAGTCGTTGGAAGTCATGTACATGGGCAACTGTGTGAGAACTGTAAAGAGATTATTAGTACTGAATTAGGCCGTAATATGTTCTACCTGTCTGCTCTTTGCAATCTGCTTGAGATTAATATGGACGACGTAGTTCGAGATGAGTCGAAGAAATGTTCCACGCTCGGACTATTTAATATGTCTTAACAATATTTTGTATAATCAAACAAAAAAAGCATTTATCTCAGGGCCATGAAGGCATGAAATAAATGCTTTTTATTTGTGTATCCTAGGTTGAATCATTATTTATTGATCAGAATGAAGTGGATCTTCATCCTTTTTCTTGTTACGACGTCTTATAGATCTACTGATACTCTGCTTCACACCATATATGGCGTATATGACAAGTGGTATAAAGATCAACTTGGATATTTGATCTGGAAAGATTACAGCTATCGCAACAGCCACCACAATAACCAAAGGTGCGCCTATAACGACTTTTTTCGGTAGCCCAACTTTTTTGAAATTGGGATACCTTACCGTACTAATCATTAAATATGATAGCAAAAGCATGGTAATAATCATAAAAGTATCAGAAATTTCATTATGAAAAAGCGATAATGTGGCTAGTACTCCACCTGCTGCAGGAATGGGTAATCCAACAAAGTAACCTGGAATCCCTTTTCGAACATTAAACCGTGCTAAGCGAAGTGCACCACACATAGGAAAAATAGCTGTAGCGCTCCAAGCGATTGGATCTGGCATTCCTTGCAATGTTACCATATACATTATAAGTGCAGGTGCTGCACCAAAAGAAATTACATCAGAAAGGGAATCAAGCTCTTTCCCGAATTCACTTTGCACATGAAGTGCTCTTGCGACACGGCCATCAAGGCCATCGAGAAGCATCGCAATAATAATCATGATCGCAGCCATACTGAATTTATCATTCAGTGCCATCATAATTGCAATCATGCCGAGAGCCAGATTTCCTAAAGTAAACATGTTCGGAATTGACTTCGTTATCATTTATTCACCTCAATTAGTTCATTATACCCCGTATCATCAATTGATTGTATGGCATTTAAACCTGCCTGTCAATGAATACTTGCTCTTGTAAACGGCTGAGGCCTTCCTTGATATGCCTAGCTCTAACTTCACCAATTCCGTCCACTTCATCCAATTGTTCCACCGTTGCTGTCATAATTTGAGGTAATTGTTCGAACCGTTCTAACAGATTGTGTATGATCACATTTGGCAATCTAGGAATCTTATTCAAGACTCTATAACCACGTGGTACGATCGATTCCTCCGACGTCGCAGCAGATGAAGGATACCCTAGTAAGCGAGTAATATAGAGAATATCCAACAATTCCTCATCCGTTGCTTTTTTAAGTCCAGCAATGATTTCTCTAATCTTATCTTCGTCGTCTACACGAGCATAGTCTCTATATAACAACCAAGCCTCTACTTCCATATTGCTGACGAGCTCTTCCATCTGCATACTAATTAGGCGTCCTTCATTACCCAATTCTGTAATGTACCGCTTAATCTCTGTCTTAATACGGAGTACCATCTCCACCCGCTGAATCACATTAACCACTTCGGGGATCGTTACAAGTTCTTCAAACTCAGATGCCGATAAATTCGTAAGTGACTGATTCAGAACTGCTCTATATCTCTCCAGAGTCTGAATGGCTTGATTCGCCTTGGTTAGAATAACACCGATTTCTTTTAGAGAATAACGCAATGAACCCTGATAAAGAGTTATGATATTCCGGCGCTGTGAGATGGAAACAACTAACTTGCCTGTTTGCTTCGCAACACGTTCTGCCGTTCTATGTCGAATGCCTGTTTCCGAAGATGAAATAGACGAATCCGGTATCAACTGCGTATTTGCATACAAGATCCTCTTCAGATCCTCACTCAATATTATGGCTCCATCCATCTTAGCCAATTCGTATAAATAGTTGGGAGAGAAATCACAATTGATCGAGAATCCACCATCGACAACCTCCATAACCTCCGGACTATAGCCAACAACAATTAGAGCTCCAGTCTTTGCACGCAGAACATTCTCCAGACCATCACGGAAAGCTGTACCAGGTGCAACAAGCCTCAATAAATCATTCATGATATCTATTTGATTAGCCTCTTTCATCTTTATATGCCCCCTAATCTAACGCAACAGCAAGTGCTTGTGCCACAATAGTTACACCAATAAGCTTATTCATGTGGGATGTTGCACTAGCACCCCTTTAAAAAACTCCAGCTGCTTACTGGAATCATATATTATATGATATATTTCCCAATCTCAATTCATGCTATTTTAAATTACTTCCGTGACCCAACTCATTATAACGTCGGACTTCCTAAATCCTTACAACTAAGTATAACGGAAAGCTCTTTCCTTTAAAAGAAGATGACCCCTGCAATTGTAGGTTTTTTGTTAACCCCTCAGGCAAGGTTCAAGTAGCTTTACGGAATTATTATTATTCTTCCTCGTCCCATGGAGCTCGTTGATTACTATCTTTAGAAGGTGAACTGCCAAATACAGATTGAATAACTTGGCTCAGTGTTTTACATGGAATAACCTTTATTGTAGAAAATGTCGTAGTACTCTTCAATCCATTAAGTGCAACGTATACACGTTTGAATCCCATTCGCTCAAGTTCTCTGATGCGTAACTCTAACGTAGGTACTTTCTTTAATTCACCCGTTAATCCTATATCGGCGATAAAAACGGTATCATTAGGTATTCCTTTATTCTTGTAAGAAGATACAATACTCATAATCGCTGCTAAGTTAGAGGATTGTTCTTTTAAACGAATACCACCCGTAGTCTTCACTACAACATTCTTATCGTGCAAAGGGATGCTGGCTCTTTGTTCCATGATACTTATAAGTGTATTTACATGGTCTTTCTTTAGACATTCAGCAATTCGACTTGGGTACGGCATGAATGTGGATGATACCAAACTTTCTATCTCAAGAATGATGGGGCGTGTTCCTTCTTTAACAACGGTTAGTGCACTTCCACTAATCACATCATTTTCTTCTCTTTGCGTCATAAAGAATTCTGATGGATTGTCAACAGCGACCATTCCTTGCTCACCCATAGAGAAAAACCCTATTTCTCCAGAACTTCCATAACGATTTTTGGACGAAAATAGCATCTTTAACTCTTCGCCTTCTTCTCCCTCTAGAATCAGAACTGTATCAACCAAATGTTCTAATGCTCTCAACCCGGCTAATTCATTATCCTTGGTCATCTGCCCCACCATAATAATCGCTCTGGGTCTTTCTGCATTTTTTGCAACTTTTAAGAGCGTATTAGCGCATTCCATAGTTTGTGTAGGAGAGCCGGGTCTTTGAGGATATTCTTCCAATACAAAGGTTTGAATACTATCAATAATAATCACATCTGGATCAACTTGATCAATACAACCTAAGACATTATTCAAGCTATTGTCTGAGTATACCCAAACATCTTTATGCATATCTTGCAGAACACGCTCTGCTCTCGTTTTTATCTGTGAGTCACTTTCCTCACCAGAAGCATATAACACTTTTAACCCTTGTTTCGCCATATCATCGGATATCTGTAACAAAAGCGTTGATTTCCCTGCTCCTGGAATGGCAGTAATAATTGTAATAGAATCTTTTACAATTCCTCCGCCCATCACACGATTAAATTCATTATATTTCGTAACGATCCTATCACTGTTCTGTGATACGGTATCTGTTAAACGGTTTACTTTCACATTTTTCTTCTTAGCGATGCTCTTTTGCCCCCCGTTAACATCGCCACCAACCTCTTCTTCAACGAGTGTATTCCACTCTCGACAATCATTACATGAACCTTGCCATTTGATATGCTCATGACCACAACTGGTACACTTATATATTGTTTTCTTCTTCATGTTTCATTCACTTCCTCGATTATTCAGATCATTCTCCCTATTCTTCCGATAAAATTACCATCTATTAAGATTTATCGTATAGTATAGGTGAAAAGTTTACATCACTTCTTACAATACATCAAAATAGGTAATATTCCCTATCAAAAAAATGGTGCCCTTCATATATGAAAGGCACCATTTGAAGATTCAACTCATAACTTGTTTACGTTATTGTTCAGGAGTTACTGAGAGATCTTTCTTCTCTACGGTTAACCCGTCCTCACCCTTATCGATGATTAAAGAATCACCTTTGCTAATAGTGCCCGTAAGTAGTTCTTCAGATAAACGATCTTCAATATGTTTCTGGATCGCTCTACGAAGTGGACGTGCACCAAACGCAGGATCATATCCTTCTTTGGCTAAGAATGCTTTGGCTTCATCTGTTAAGATGAAATCTACATCATATTCCCGTAGACGTTTACGAAGTTCTTCAGACATTAACGTTACAATCTCTGCAATATGCTTCTGTTCCAACGAATGGAATACGATAATTTCATCAATACGGTTCAGGAATTCAGGACGGAAGCTCTTCTTAAGCTCTCCCATTACTTTATCTTTCATATTGCTATAATCTGCACCACCATCTTGTGCAGCCGTGAAACCTAGTGTCGAGTTCTTCTTAATTGCTTCCGCACCTACATTGGATGTCATAACAATTAATGTATTACGGAAATCGACAACGCGACCTTTAGAGTCTGTAAGACGGCCATCTTCAAGAACTTGTAGCAATATATTGAATACCTCAGGGTGAGCCTTCTCAATCTCATCCAAAAGTACAACAGAATAAGGTTTACGACGTACCTTTTCTGTTAATTGACCTCCTTCTTCAAAACCAACATATCCTGGAGGTGCTCCTACTAAACGAGATGTTGAATGCTTCTCCATATATTCAGACATATCGATTCGAACAACGGAATTCTCGTCACCAAACATGGCTTCAGCCAATGCGCGAGCTAATTCTGTCTTACCGACACCTGTAGGTCCTAAGAATATAAATGAACCAATAGGTCGTTTAGGATCTTTGAGTCCTGCACGAGCACGACGAACTGCTCTACTTACGGCTTTAACTGCTTCTTCTTGCCCTACGAGACGTTCATGTAGAATGGCTTCCATATTCAGAAGTCGTTGTGTTTCTTCTTCTTTAAGCTTATTTACTGGAATTCCTGTCCAGCTAGCAACGATTTGTGCAATATCATCAGGTGTGACTTCAGAATCAGTACTACCTTGTTTTTCTTTCCACTGATTTTTCGTAACATCCAACTCTTCACGAATTTTTTGTTCAGTATCTCGGAGAGCAGCTGCCTTTTCGAATTCTTGGCTTTGGACCGAAGCGTCCTTTTCCTTACGAATATCTTCAAGACGGCTTTCTAATTCTTTTAAATTTGGCGGAATCGTATAGGAGTGCAACCTTACCTTCGAACCAGCTTCATCGATCAAATCAATCGCTTTATCCGGTAGGAACCGATCTGGAATATACCGATCCGACAATTTAACAGCCTCTATAATTGCCTCATCTGTGATCTTTACACGGTGATGTGCTTCATAACGATCACGTAAACCATATAAAATCTGAATAGCTTCTTCCGGAGATGGTTGATCAACTGTAATCGGTTGGAAACGACGCTCTAAGGCAGCATCCTTCTCAATATATTTACGGTATTCATCAAGTGTTGTTGCCCCTATGCATTGCAATTCTCCACGTGCAAGGGATGGTTTCAGAATGTTAGAAGCGTCAATTGCCCCTTCTGCCCCACCAGCACCAATTAGTGTATGCAATTCATCAATGAAGAGAATAATATTTCCTGCTTGACGAACTTCATCCATAATCTTCTTAAGACGATCTTCAAATTCACCACGATATTTAGTGCCGGCTACAACCGAGCCCATATCAAGTGTCATGACACGTTTGTCACGAAGTGTCTCTGGAATTTCATTATTAATAATTTTCTGAGCAAGTCCTTCGGCGATGGCTGTTTTACCAACCCCAGGCTCCCCAATCAGAACTGGATTATTCTTGGTACGGCGACTAAGGACTTGAATAACTCTGTCAATTTCCTTACTACGACCAATCACTGGGTCAAGATTACCTTCTTTAGCGTAAGCCGTTAAATCACGTGCTAAGCTATCCAATGTAGGCGTATTTACGTTAGCCTGTGCACCATTATGGCTAGATACAGCTTCGCTGCTACCTAATAATTGCAGCACTTGCTGACGTGCTTTGTTCAAACTAATTCCTAAGTTATTCAGTACTCGTGCGGCAACACCTTCGCCCTCACGAATCAGGCCAAGCAATATATGTTCTGTTCCTACGTAGGTATGTCCAAGCTTGCGTGCTTCATCCATTGAAAGTTCAATTACCTTCTTGGCACGAGGTGTATAGGCAATATTCGTTGGTTGTTCTTGTCCTCGTCCAATCAACGTCTCAACTTCATCCTGAATCTTCTCTAGTCCTAGACCAAGACCGATTAATGCCTTAGCCGCAATGCCATCACCTTCACGAATAAGACCAAGCAATATATGCTCTGTACCTATATTATTGTGTCCTAGACGAACCGCTTCTTCTTGAGCCAAAGCTAGCACCTTTTGTGCACGTTCCGTAAATCTCCCGAACATCATATTCTCCTACACCTCCATGATTTTTGTAACTCTCTTATATTGAATGACTGTGCATTATCTTTGTTACGAACCTAACTTCTCTCGAATCAATCTCGCTCGACAGACATCACGTTCCTCATTCCCCATCATTTCCCCAAATGTTTTTTGAAGAAAACCTGGCTGTGTCATAACATTCAGTTCATTCATAATTGGTGTCGATGGACCCTCAATAATGCCAAGGTCTACACCTAGGCGAACATCAGACAAGCGTTGTGCGGCTTCCTTCGAATCAATAATTTCAGCATATGTTAAAATTCCATAAGATCGCTTTATTCGATCGGTCATACGCAATTTAGATTCGCTAAGCAATCGTTCACGAGCATTTTTCTCATGTTCGATGATTTGTAATACGACACTATGCAGATTATCAATAATTTCATTCTCCGTCTGCCCTAGTGTGATTTGGTTGGAAATTTGAAATATATTACCTACTGCTTCGCTTCCTTCTCCATATATTCCTCTTACGGTTAATCCTACTTGGGAAACAGCAGACAAAATACGATTGATTTGTTGCGTCATAACCAAGGCTGGTAAGTGCATCATAACTGATGCTCTAAGCCCTGTTCCTACATTCGTAGGACAACTTGTTAAGTACCCTCGTACATCATCAAAAGCATAATCGATATGTGCTTCAAATATATCATCAATTGCTGTTGCTTTCTCCCATGCTTCCCGTACTTGGAATCCTGGATATAAACATTGAATGCGAAGGTGGTCTTCTTCGTTAATCATGATACTTATTGACTCATCTTCGCTAAGTATGACTGCACCATAATGTGATTCATCAGCTAAACTAGGACTTATCAAATGTTTCTCAACGAGAACTTTTTTATCTAAAGGTGAAATATCATTTAAATTAAGCATATGAAAAGCACCAAATGATTGTAGATCATCATATTTACCCATGTCAGTAAGGCGGTCCAGCACTTCTACAGATTGCTCATTCGATGCAAGCAAAGGAAAAGGAATATGCTGTAAATTACGCGCTACTCTAACACGGCTACTTATGGCTATATCGGAATCATTTGCGTTACCGAGCATCCAGTCACTAAGTGCCTTTTCGGTAAACCGGAGATTTGGCATCACGCATTCCTCCTTCTTGAAAGAACTTTACTGTTCAGGTAATCCCTTCTCAATCTCCCTAATCTGATCACGAAGTGTTGCTGCTTCTTCAAATTCTTCTTGTATAATTCGTTGCTGCAGTTCGGCTTTGAGATCATCTAATCGGCGCTTAACCTGTATTTGGCCGCCACTTCTTTTAGGGATTTTACCCACGTGAGCTGTACTTCCATGTACTCTTTTAAATAAAGGATCTAAACGATCATTGAAATATTTATAACATGAACTACATCCAAAACGTCCTGCCTTACTAAATTGTGTATAAGTCATTCCACATTCTTCGCAACGCAGAGGTTGAGCAGCCTTCGTAGCACCCGATTGAACCTTACTAGCTGTGTCGAAATCAATAAGTCCAGACAATAAGCTATGAATCGAGAACCCTCCAGAAGCCCCAGGAAGAACTTCACCTTTTTCCCTTGCACATGATTCACAAATATGAAATTCCGTCTTCTCCCCATTCACTATTTTCGTAAAATGAAGAGTTGCCGGTTTGGTTCCGCATTCTTGACAAAGCACGTCGATGTACCTCCTTTTTCTTCGTAGGTCATTTACCTAATAAAGAGATCAGCATCGCTTTCATCATTCTGGCACGAATCTCATCCCTGTAAGGAAGTTTGATCATGAGGCATTCCCTGGATATCGCTGCACGCATTAGATTTGCTTCGCGTTTGTTTAGGAAACAGGATCCCTCCAGTTGATAGATCAGCCCTTCCGCTGTCGTCTGGTCGATGCCTTCGCCAATCATCTGTCGGAGATGAGTATGAAGATCTGAGTGTTGAGGAAGATCAATTCGTTGAATACGAATATACCCTCCGCCACCTCTCTTGCTCTCCACAAGATAGCCCTTCTCTAACGTAAAGCGAGTACTTATGACATAATTGATCTGTGAAGGAACACAGACAAATTTCTCGGCCAGATCATTGCGCTGAATTTCCACTGTTCCTTCGGGACTTTCATGCAGAATATTCTTCAGATATTGTTCAATAATATCGGAAATATTACGCATCACTCATCCTCCACTATTTGAAACGTTAAGCCAACGATGTACCCACGGTAACAACATATGCATACTTACACAAGATCTTAACCAAACCTTTTAATCGCGAAGCTTTGTTACGACAAACCACTAATAACCAGTTTGCAATGTTAAGTCCTATGTGGGTACCCTTTGTACGAAGGGTTATACCTTCTGTTGACTTTGACTTTCTTTGACTTTGTTAATATTATATCATATTCTTTTATTTTGCCAAGGGGTGAGATTATTTTTAGTGTGGACCTGTGGATACAAAAATATTCTTCTATTGTTTAATCTTTTTTATTGCACAATTGTGAGTAACTATGTGGGTAAGTTACATTAATTATCAAACCATTCACAGTTAGTGCACAGATGGTGTATAAGTAGACAGCATTTGTGTATTACTTTAATACAATTAACATTATGTAGGTTTAACTAATACACTCCAATGTTGATAAGTCTGATATGAGTATTCCTTATACTCAGTAAATGTGATCAATCGAGACAAAAAAAACCACCATTGATTGAAATCAATAGTGGTTCTTGTGCTTGGCGGCGTCCTACTCTCCCAGGACCCTGCGGTCCAAGTACCATCGGCGCTGGAGGACTTAACGGTCGTGTTCGGGATGGGT
>NZ_JCAIUL010000022.1:0-61127 GCF_059445505.1 Paenibacillus sp. Y301
ACTGTTAATCGAGTTGTCACAGGTTCGAGTCCTGTTCGGGGAGCCATTAAGGCCCGTTGGTCAAGCGGTTAAGACACCTCCCTTTCACGGAGGTAACAGGGGTTCGATTCCCCTACGGGTCACCATTATTGTTTTTATTTAGACGGAGGCTTAGCTCAGCTGGGAGAGCATCTGCCTTACAAGCAGAGGGTCGGGGGTTCGATCCCCTCAGCCTCCACCATTTAACTCAATATGCTTGTTATCAATGACGCGGGGTGGAGCAGCCCGGTAGCTCGTCGGGCTCATAACCCGAAGGCCGCAGGTTCAAATCCTGCCCCCGCAATTAATTACTATCGATGGCTGAGAATAAAGAAGCCAGTTTTATGTATGGCTCGGTAGCTCAGTCGGTAGAGCAGAGGACTGAAAATCCTCGTGTCGGCGGTTCGATTCCGTCCCGAGCCACCTTTAAAAGATCTATTATATAGTGAATATCATATATGAATTAAAACAGATTGGGAATTAGCCAAGCGGTAAGGCAACGGACTTTGACTCCGTCATGCATAGGTTCAAATCCTATATTCCCAGCCATTTGCGGGACATTAGCTCAGTTGGTAGAGCACCTGACTCTTAATCAGGGTGTCGAAGGTTCAAGCCCTTCATGTCCCATATTCTATTTACAACCGTGCGCGTGTGGCGGAATTGGCAGACGCACTAGACTTAGGATCTAGCGTCTCACGACGTGGGGGTTCAAGTCCCTCCACGCGCACCATATCTATTTGCGGACGTGGCTCAGCGGTAGAGCATCGCCTTGCCAAGGCGAGGGTCGCGGGTTCGATTCCCGTCGTCCGCTCCATTCCTATTTTTATATGAGCGCCCATAGCTCAGCTGGATAGAGTGTTTGACTTCGAATCAAAAGGCCGGGAGTTCGAATCTCTCTGGGCGCATGTTAACTTCGGGACGTAGCTCAGCTTGGTAGAGCACCTGGTTTGGGTCCAGGGGGTCGCATGTTCAAATCGTGTCGTCCCGATATTTTATTTTTTGCGGGTGTAGTTCAATGGTAGAACTTCAGCCTTCCAAGCTGATAGCGTGGGTTCGATTCCCATCACCCGCTTCACAGTATTGAAGAGAAGACCCTATACAGGGTCTTCTTTTTTTTGTTCACCCTTAGTTCATAATATCCAAGTCCAAATCTAAGTAGTCGTATCATGAGAGAGCTCCGGGTTGAAAGGATTGATTCCTAAAGCGGAGTGCCTATACCTAGGCGAAGTGCTTCTCTTAAGTAGTAAGCAGCAATGGCTACATCAAAGGCGGCAAGCCCCATGGGATTGAAAAAAACCGAATCCGTACTTGGATAATTAGCTAATTGGTTTGCAGTCACCATGTTACTTAACGTGAAGGTGGCTTCTCGTGTCAGATCATGATCAACATGTAACAGTTCGATATCTGTATTCTCACGACACACCTCATCCCAATCGTCTACCAAGATCGCTCGTATATCTTTGATACTGCTAGGTAAGAAATCTCGTAATGACACGTTAAGGAGTAGCTTGCCGGACGAAGGTTTCTCATCAATATATCGCGTGTTAGAAACCGTACAGGTTACGAATATATCAGAATTACGGTAGGGTTCATGCCAATGATTTGATATCTCAGTTATTGGACTAAGCAGGGGATCAATAGTGTTGGGGTCAATTCCTTTTAGATCAAATAATGAAATTCGGACAAGTCGGTTATCGAGTACACTTGCACACATAGAAGCATGAAGGCGACCTATAGGGCCCCAGCCCACAATACCTAATCGTGTAGAATCTAGCTTACGAGTTGAGGCATAATGCTGGAGAACGAGGCCACTTACGGCTGCAGTTCGGAGCCCACTGAGTAGACTACTTTCGAAGATCGCTAGCGGTTTTCCATTACTGGGGTCATTAAGAATCATCGTACTATGTGCTCGTGGGAGACCTTTTCGCCAATTATCAGGGAAGCTTGCAATCCATTTGATGCCGCACATTTCGATATCCCCACCTACGTAGGCTGGCATAGCAATAATCCGCTGGGAGGGGTCACCAAACCGTAAATAGGGTTTAATGGGTTGGTTATAGTGACCTTTGTCTATTGTGCGCACTGTAGTATCGATCACTCCGATGAGTTGAGACCAGTCGATACCCATGGTTCTAATGTGGTCGTCATTTAAATATATCATGGTGTTTCATCCTCAGAAGTTAGACTTAAGTTATTCAGATGCTGTTCAAACCAGTCAGGGTTGTATACCGTATTCAAATATCGTTCACCACGATCAGGCAAAATAGCGACGCATATAGATCCTGCTGGAATAGATGGAGCCATGCGCTGAATAGCGGAAATGACTCCTCCAGACGAGGCTCCAGCCATAACGGATTCGTAGTGTAGAAGATCATGGCATCCTTGAACACACGCAAGATCCGATACATGAATGACCATATCAGCAATATCCGGATGATAAAGGGAAGGTACCATCCCAGCCCCTAGTCCTGGGAACTGTCGGGGGCCTTTTTCTCCTCCAAAAATAATGCTACCTTGTGCATCTACCGCTACTAATTTTGTCGAAAGATTACTTTTGCGGATATATTCCATACAGCCCCGAATGGTACCACAAGTACTGACCCCACAAAAAAGATAATCTACACTTCCAAGCATATCTATAATTTCGGGCATCGTCGTTAGTTCATGCGCTCGGTAATTGTCCGGATTTCCATATTGATTCGTCCAATAGCTGTTAGGAATCTCCTGAAGCAGTTCATTCACCCGACGTATTCTTGCAGGGAGATATTCACCTGTATCAACATCCCTATGAGCCACCAGTTCAATTTCTCCATGGAAACTGCGAATGATGGCTTTGTGTTGTTCGGTTGTACGAGGATCAACAACGCAGATGAATCGTAGACCTAAATAACGGCAAATATGGGCCAGACTTATCCCTAAGTTGCCTGAACTAGATTCAATAACAACGGAGTTCACATGGAGATCGCCTCGCTTAATCGCTTCACGAATCATGTTTAATGCCGATCTATCTTTGGAGCTTCCCCCAGGGTTCATCATTTCAAGCTTGCCATATACATCGAAAGATTCCTGCTCAAACAACCTCTTTAGGGGGATCAAAGGAGTGCAGCCAATGGTTTGGAAGATACCCTCGTTAATGTTCACTAGAGAACCTCCTTACTGTTATGAATTCTTTTGAATTTAACAGCATTTCGATGCTCTAAATCGTTAAAAACAGACTGTGAGACCCTGATCTCTTGTAATAATCCATTCTGAATCATGATGCCAATCTCAGGGATCCGATGTGAAATCTCATGTTGAATTGTTTTGAGCAAAAGAGAATCCAGTAATTCTAATTCTGATTTAAGAATGATTTGAACAGTTAAGAGATTATCCGTAGCTAACACCCGGATACTTACATCTTTTATGTGTTGATAAACAACATCTTCAATGTCATAAATACTTATTTTCTCCCCATGTTTGAGCTCATGTCCTATACGTCTAACGATGTTTCGAAAGCTTTGTCTCCATTGTCCATCTACCATCACAGAACGGAAATCCCGAACAACATCATAGGTGACGAATCGAATAGCTGGAAACAACTCGCGCACCGTAGAAGTAAGTACGAGGACGTGCTCATCCGCTGCTAATTCAACTCCATCAATACCTATTTCTTGTTGGGTAAGCCCTTCAGCTATAATCCCATCAACGACAAAGTATCGATCGAGCTCATGGTCGTATCGAGCAATCGTTCCAATCTCAATGGAACCGTACGTATCTGTAATATCCTTTTTATCTAGTCCAAGTCGTTCAGCAATACGTTGTTGCCAAGAAAGTGATGCTACTTCACCGACGAGAACGACTTTACGAATACCGTAAATTAAGGGGTTATCAGAGGCCATGAGAATGCGATCGAGAATAGAGGGCATGGTGTATAACACATCAGGTTTGAAAGTAGAAAGCCGGTCTAAATGTTGCTGTATCGGTAATTGAAATGAAACGGTCTCGACGTCTAATCCTAGTTGATGAAATATGGCTTCAGCAGTGGCTGCTGCATGTCCTGTTCCCATATCAATTAACGCTCGGTGAGCCTGATAACTATTCAAAATAGCTCCCAAAACTTCTGCTTTAATTCGGATGTACCGCTCTTCATCACGTTCAGAATAATAAATATTTTTTCTATAATTTCGACTTGTACCAGATGTTTGATAGCGGTGTAGGTCGTAACGTTGTTCGAAGGGGTGATCTTGAATATAGTAATGTTTCTCCATCACATCGGATGTTAGTAGAGGCAGATCTTTAAGATGTTGCACTTTCGTAAAATCTTGATGTGTTGTTGATCTTAGAGATTTGTACCATGGGAAATGGTTGAATGTACGTTGAATGACTTGTTCTAATTCATGATTGATATGCATCATTGATCCTCCGTAAGTCTGGATACTTACCCTATGTGTATTTATCGTTGTAGGTTCTTCTATTGATAAATAAAGATAATTGGAAGCAGCACCTAAGAAGGCTCTAATCCATAAATTATTAGTAATCGTCCAAATGTACTGAAGAGGAGAAGTTATGTATGAACCGATATAAGAAATATGTCTCTAGTAAGCTCATTAAGACGAAAGTCTTATTGCAAAACCACAGCTTAAATCAATATGTACCCCGAACAGAAAGCTTAACCAGCCATAGGCTATTGCATATGTTGAACCGATACAAAATGGTATATATCAAGCCAGTAAATGGCTCACTTGGCATAGGGGTGATCAAAGTTGAGCAGATCGGTTCGCATTATCATTATCGAGAGGCTATTCAGACATATACCTTCAGAACGTTCCATCAAATGTACGATTCCATTCAACGTCGTATTGGAAGTAAGCCATATTTAGTGCAAAAGGGCATTATTATGTTGCGGCATAACAATCGCCCTTTCGATTTTCGAGTAATGGTACAACGTAACGGTGAGGGAACGTGGGATTGCACAGGTGTAGCTGCCAGACTTGCGCATCCCAAGAGAGCTGTTACAAATGGAAGCCAAGGGGGTACCATTTATACAGCAGAAGAGATACTCCGTAAGGTGACGGACCAAGCGAAAGCGGAGGAAATGGTTAACCTGATGAGGCATATAGGATTATTGACAGCTAAACAATTCGGTTCTTCTTATCCAGCAATGAATGAGCTAGGGTTGGATGTAGCTGTTGATCGTAAGCATAGGTTATGGATTCTAGAGGTAAATACAAGGCCTGACCCTTGTCCCTTTACGAAGTTGCCAGATTCTACAATGATCAAGACGATAGTGGAATATGGAAAGGGTTATGGTAGGACGTATGACTTAAGGTGTACAAAGGCTCGAAAGGCAAAAGCTAATATGAAATAAATATTAGATATTTAAATTTCAGATTATTGCCCGGAAAATATAAAGGCGAATTATTGTATTGCATGTCGGTTCATAAGAGTTGAGTATTAACTGAAACCTCCCGTATCCTTTGAACGTATAGGTATGTATGTTTAAGAATGTCAGGAGGAAATGTAATGAAATGTCCGATCTGTGATGATGTTAGAATGAGAGAAGTAGACAAGAATGGTGTTCATATTGACGTTTGTCCTGAATGTAAAGGGGTATGGCTTGATCGAGGAGAATTAGACAAGTTAATGACGGGTGTAAGAGAAGTGCGCAAAGAGTATGATGAATGGTATCGTGAAGATGATAACAAAAGACAAAATGATAAATACTCGTCAGATTACAACAATAAATATAAAAAGAAAAACTCAGTTCTAGACATATTTGGTGATTTATTCTAAGAAAATAAAAATAAGTAAAATGAGACCTCCAATTCTTCTGATTGGAGGTTTTTCTTCGCGAAATGGTGAAATTGACCCTTAATACGCAATTCCTTATATAATCAGGTCCCATCTTTTAACAAGGACGGCATTGCCGGTTGTAATTGTTAACGAAGCTAAGACATGGAAACATTCGACCTCACACAAGACTAGGTTATCGTGGTATAATAAGATTATCAGTCAATTGGATCATCGACTGATTCCGAAGAAAGGTTGATGATATTGAAATGCAAGAATTTGAAGATTGGAACCAGAAAGTAAAGAAAACTTTCAATGCAACTAGTAATGAAGCCGTGTTAACTATTACCGAAGCAGGGAATTGGTTAGGGCTTACGAAGGATCAGATGAAAGTATATGTTGAAAAGAACAAGTTGAATAAAATTCCAATTATGAGAAGTACGCATAGATATCTTTTACTGAAAAGTGAAATTGAGCAAATTATAAAGAAAGCCTAATTATCGGGTAAATAGAGAATTAGCTAAGACACGCATATATGAATAAGGTGTCTTTTTTAATTTATACAGATTTGGATACCTTCTTTACCGGAGGGTATCCATTTTTTATTAGTGGTGACCAACTTTTATCAATGGATAGGTTATAAATAAATTATTTCATAATTAGGTAACTTTTAGCTAAGCAATAGCGTCAATAATGTATGAAAAGGAAATGTTGGAAGACCAGTATGAAAAGGGAGGGTAATTAATGAAAAAGACCATATACACTTTTATGGCATGTATTCTTATCATATCTTTAGCGTTTCAAACGCAAGTGCAAGCTGCTGGATCTATAGGTATTTATATTAACGGAAATAAGTTGTCAACGGATCAGGCACCAGTTGTAGTCTCAGGTCGAGCACTATTACCTTTACGTGCTATCTTTGAAGCTCTAAATGCACAAGTAAATTGGAATCAGAATACGAAGATCGTAACAGCAACAAAGGATGACAAAACGATTGTTCTAAAGCTGGGAGCAAAGACAGCAACAATTAATAATAGTACGGTAGCGTTGGATGTTCCTGTTCAAAGTATAAAAGGTAGAACATTAGTTCCAGTTCGCTTCGTTAGTGAGGCGCTTGGAGAAAAGGTGGATTGGAATTCATCAACTCAAAGAGTGACAATAACAACGGAAACAAAGGTTAATCCAGTATCGTATGTTAATGCAAAGGTCATTGGTCAAGTTGGAGATGGACGTGATTTACAAGTTAGTTTTCCTAAAGCTTCCGTGGAGTCTGGAGTGAACCAGTATCGTATTCTGGTCGTAAAGGCTGCCCAAACTTCATCCTTTAATCTAGCAGTTGCCTTAACAAACAATAACTATACGCCAGTTCCGGTTCAAGGGTATGATGTTAACGTTACGTTATCCTCTCAGGCTAAGGATGTGAATGGAGATTTAATTCAGGCAAATCAACCCTACGTTATATATGTACTTACGGTAGCTAAGGGGGAAATCCCAAGTGTTCTTTCTAATGGTTCATCGTCTGTAATGATATCTTCGCTTACGCCTTTAGCGGCTATAACTAGTTTAACTGTAAGTGATGTAAGCGACTATAATGATGGTCGAGATCTATTAGTTGGATTTAAACGCGTAAGTGATGAATCGAATATTGATCATTACCGTGTGATGGTTGTGAGATCAGAAAATGCAGGTAGTTTCAATCTAGCAACAGCAAATGGGGTATCAAGCTCAAATTACACTTATATAGCGAAAACAGGTTCAAATATAAGCCAAGTGCTGTCTTCCAGTGCAAAGGATGTTAATGGAGCAACGATTAAGAAAGAAGTAAACTATCGGATATTCGTATTGTCTGTAGGTAAAGGAAGTTACGTGGGAAATAATGCGTTGTCTGCTTATTCATCAGCCATTACGTTAACTAACAATTATAACGTTAATGTGGTGACTAATCTCACTGTAAGTGATGTTAGCGACTATAACGATGGTCGAGATTTATTAGTTGGATTTAAACGTGTAAGTGATGAGTCCAACATTGGACATTATCGTGTGATGGTTGTGAAATCCGAAAATGCAGGTAATTTTAATCTAAAAGCAGCAAACGGAGTATCAAGCTCAAATTACACTTATGTAGCTAAAACAGGCGCGAATATAAGCCAAGTGCTGTCATCTAATGCGAAAGACGTTAATGGAGCTACGATTAAGAAAAATGTAAACTATCGGATATTCGTCTTATCTATTGGTAAGGGAAGTTACGAGGGAAGTAATGCATTGTCTGCTTATTCGTCACCGATTACGTTAACAAGTAATTATAAGGTTAGTGCAGTAACTAATCTAAATGTAAGTGATGTAAGTGACTATAATGATGGTCGGGATCTACGGGTGTCGTTCAATCGAATAGATGATGAAACCACGGTCAGTCAGTATCGAGTTATGGTTGTAAAAGCGGATAACTCAAGTAAATTCAATCTGGATATGGCCAATGCATTATCTAGTTCGAATTATACCGTTGTAAGTAAAACAGGGGCGAATATAAGCCAAACACTTTCCAATACTTCAAGAGATGTAGACGGAGCGACAATTAAGAAGGATGTAAACTATCGGATATTCGTCTTGTCTGTAGGTAAAGGAAGTTACGAAGGGATTAATGCATTATCTTCCAACTCACAAGCAATCACGTTAATGAATAATTATAGCGTTAGTGCAGTGACCAATGTAACTGTAAGTGATGTAAGTGACTATAACGATGGTCGGGATCTACGGGTGTCGTTCAATCAAATAGATGATGAAACCACGGTCAGTCAGTATCGAGTTATGGTTGTAAAAGCGGATAACTCAAGTAAATTCAATCTAGATATGGCCAATGCATTGTCTAGTTCGAATTATACAGTTGTAAGTAAAACAGGGGCGAATATAAGCCAAACACTTTCCTCTACTTCAAGAGATGTAGACGGAGCGACAATTAAGAGGGATGTAAACTATCGGATATTTGTCTTAACTGTAGGTAAGGGGATTGCCGAGGGAAGTAATGGTTTGTCTTCTTATTCTTCGCCGATTACTCTAACCAATAATTATCATGTTAGTGCGGTAACCAATATAACCGTAAGTGATGTAAGTGACTTTAATGACCGTCGGGATTTACTTGTGTCGTTCAATCGAGTAGATGATGAAACTACGGTTAGTGAGTACCGAATTATGGCTGTAAAATCGGTTAATGCAGATAAATTCAATCTGGATATGGCCAATGCATTGTCTAGTTCGAAGTATACAGTTGTAAGTAAAACGGGAGCGAATATAAGTGAAACAATCTCCTCAACTTCCAGAGATGTAGATGGAGAAACGATTAAGAAAGGTGTGAACTATCGGATATTTGTCTTAACGGTAGGCAAGGGGATTTCTGGTGAAAGTAATGGGTTATCTTCTTCGTCAGATTTTGCAATTTCAAGTATTGAGCCTGTACCAGGTGTGACAAACTTATCTGTGACGCTATTAGGTAAAACAGGAGATTCCAGTGATATTCAAGTTGGATTTAATGAGTCTCCTAATGAGAGTGAGATTTCAGAATATAGAATTATGATTGTACGGTCTAGTGGCTCTAAGAAATTTGATATAAGTAAGGCGAGTAGTGTTATTGCAGACAACTATATACCTGTAGCTAAGCAGGGAGGGAATGTTACGTTGGCTTTACCTTCTGCAGCTAAAGACGTTGATGGAGCAACTATTAAGCAAGGATATGGATATAGAGTTTTCGTTCTTACTGTAGTAAATGGCGCAGCCTATTCCAATTCGTTATCAGACCCTTCAGATATTGTTGAGGTAATTGTTAAGTGAGATTAGACTAGTACTATAAAATATAAGTGTAGCTTAGAAGCATCAAAACAAGACTTGAGATGTCATCTCAAGTCTTGTTTGTGTTTACTCAACATAGGAGCCGTAGGTTATGAATTGTAGTCTTGATAGGGTCGAGTATCGGTGATAGGGAATTCAACAATGAAGGCAGAGCCTTTACCTTGTTGGCTCTGGACGTGAATACTTCCGCCATGGGCTTCAACAATAGATTTGGTAATGGATAACCCCAATCCAGTTCCACCGTATTTACGATTACGGGATGAATCGCTACGGTAAAATCGTTCGAATACATGTGTAAGATGCTCTTCATGGATACCAATACCGTTATCTCGTACGGATAGTTCAGCCTTATTATCTAATGTATAAAGGGATATTGTAATTTCCCCAGTTCTGGGATCCGTGTGCTGGACGGCATTCTGAAATAAATTTAGAACGACTTGCTTCACTTTATCAGAATCGAAGGTTCCCTTAATGCCATAAGTCAGATCTAAACGAATGCTACGTTCACTTGCGAGTATCTCAAGTTGAGGTTTCATATCACGTATTAATTTATCTAAATTGACTTCTATTAAATGAAGTTGAGGGGAACGATCCATCTTGGCTAGTAGTAATAAGTCCTCCACTAACTTATTTACCCTTTGGGACTCTCCATGCATACTATTTAATGCGCTTTTGAGTTGTTGAGGGTTATCGGCTGCTCCGCGAAGTAGAACTTCTAGGAACCCATGAATGGATGTCAAAGGTGTTCTCAGCTCATGAGAAGCATCGGCAATGAAGCGACGCATATGTTCACGGGCTTCCTTTTCAGCATTAAATGATACTTCCAGTCGTTCAAGCATTCCGTTAAAGGACACCGACAGACGATCGATTTCTTCCTGACCCTGAACAGGGAATCTTTCCGCCAGATTTCCGACATCTGTATGTTCAACAGATTTAACCATATTAGATAAAGGGACCAATGTTCGCAGTAGTATGGGTAAATATAGAGCCGCTCCACCTACTAATGCAATGGCGGATAAACTAATAAATATGAGTAACTGCTGTATGACCTGATCTTGCAGATGTGATGTCTTCGTACCCATTTGAATGATTCGATCCGAACGGTTTGGAGATCCCAAGGCTTTGAATACAACTAATTGTTCAACACCGTTACTATCTTTCAGAATCTTGTACGGCACTTCTTTATGAAGGTTAGCTTTCTCTAATATCTCGTTATATTCGTCAACGGTGAGCATAGGAGAGACATTTCCATTGTTACCTGTGATGTCGATGAAGTTACCATTATAATCTACTATAGCTAATGAGGAGTCTGGAATGAACAGAAAGGCATCCCCTCCAGGTCGAGTAGAAGGTTTCTCAGGTAATTTGTCAAACATGGATCTCATAAACCATTCCTTTGGCATAGATAACATTTGGGCTTCCATAGTCTCTGCTTGTTTCCGATAGAGGAAATCCTTCATGACGACATACTGTAACAGTCCAACCAATAGAAGGAGCACGGCCATAATTAATAATGAACGGGTGAGAAGCTGGAATCTTAGTGAACGAGGAGCGAATATCCGTCTTAATCTTGTAATCCAGGTCCTATTCATGGCAAATCAATCCGATACCCGGCACCTCTAAGGGTCCGAATAAGTCGATGTTCTTTATCATTTAACTTCTCTCGAATAGAACGAATATAGACTTCAACAATATTCTCTTCGCCTCCAAAATCGTAGCTCCATACCTTATCTAATATTTTACTTTTGCTGAGGACAATACCATGATTGAAAACCATGAATTTAAGAAGCTCGTATTCCGTAGGAGAAAGCTCTAATACTTTCTGTTGATACGTAATTTCTTTTCTTAGATCGTCAATCTGGAAGGGCCCATAAATAACCTCGCCTAATAAGCTGGGAAATTGATTTCGTAGTCGAGCTTGAATTCTCGCTAATAATTCAGCGAAGCTGAATGGTTTCACCATGTAATCATCTGCTCCGAGGGTTAATCCCTTGACTCGATCGTCTACCTCGTCTTTCGCTGTCAGCATAATAATCGCTACATTAAAACCACTCTTTTTAATCATACGGCATGCTTCAAACCCGTCAACACCAGGCATCATTACATCAAGAATGACAACATGCGGCTGAAACTCTTGTGCTAACGTGACAGCACTCATCCCATCGGGGGCCGTTCTTATTTCAAATCCTTCATTCGTTAGGCCAATCTCCAAGAACTGCAATATATGTGGTTCATCATCGACCAACATGATTCGTATTCCTTTAACTGAATTCATCTTGTCACCGTCCCTAGGGGAATTCCTTTTTTTCGTCATGAATCACTAATTTTGAACTTTTACTGAGTATATACTGAACAAGAACTTAATCATAGTATGTACGACTTTTTTCAGCTAACGTTCAGCCATCCCTCATCGAGTATTCAGCAACAATACATACAATATGCGTATATAAGTTCCGTATAATATTAAATTCCTTCAAGTAATAATAACAAATTGTTGTATAAATTGACGCTATAGAAAAGGAGGATATTCAAATGGTTTCTACCCTACGATATTCGGTTGTCATACTCATGTACAACGAAGAAGAAGTCATTCAAGAAACCTACAGACGACTAAAGAGGGTTATGAGTGTAGCGGGAGAGTCATATGAGTTAATCTTTGTTAATGATGGTAGTCAAGATCGTTGTGCTCACATAATTAAAGAATACAGCGCCTGGGATGAAACGGTTAGGCTCATCGATTTCTCACGTCATTTCGGTCACCAGATTGCGATGACAGCGGGTATGGATTATGCGTCAGGGGACGCCATTATTCTTATTGATGCAGATCTTCAGGATCCTCCGGAATTGATCATACAGATGATCACAAAGTGGAAGGAAGGTACGGATGTTGTAAATGCACAGCGTATCAAGCGGAGGGGACCATTTGGGTTCACAAAGTGGGTATCATCAGCCTTTTACCGGATATTTCATGCATCAATGGAGTTCAGCTTCCCCATCGACACAGGTGATTTTCTATTACTAGATCGAAGGGTTTGCGATGAAATACAATGCTTTCCCGAGAAGAGTCGTCATGTCCGAGGGTTAGTGAGCTGGATCGGATTCAAGCAAGTAACGATTGAATACGAAGGGGATGTACGACTTGCGAGCAAGACAAAATACTCTTTTAAAAAAATAGGTAACCTTTGTATTGACAGGGTAACTTCTTTTTCCATTAGACCGTTAAGGCATGCGAGATATATGGGGCTGCTCTTGTCTGGTGGTGGCTTTCTTAATCTACTATATGTATTGTATTTAGTCATATTTGCGAATGCGACGCTCATAGGATGGTCTGCTCTGATTAGTATTCTGTTGATATTTAATGGGTTCGTACTCATCATGCTTGGTATTCTAGGGGAGTACTTAAGTCGAATTTATGAGGAGGCTAGAGGTCGCCCGCTATACATTGTACGTGAGAGTTATGGGTTTGAGGATAGATAGGAAGACATACCTACTCTAATGTCAAAATGCAACAAAATATATCTGAAAACTCATGACATAAGTCATGAGTCTTTGTGTTATTGAAATAATGAAAAGGTTTGTTATAATCTTGTATGTATACATAAGGAAACGTTTACATTTTATTCTAAAACGCTTTCTCACTAGCAGAATTCATCAAGAGTACGAATAGTTTGGCAAGTAAGACAATGCTTAATCAACCGTCATGTATAAACTATTTGGAGGGGGTAGCACATGTTTAAAAAGATGGTGAACTTGTGTTTGATCGCAGTTCTGACTATTCCGATGATGGGTACTAGCTCTATGTATGCTGACAGTTCTAAGAAGGGACCGTCTCCGGACATCTCGAAGAACGTCCAAGCTTATGATTGGGGAAGAGCTAAGGTCGTAGGTGGGAGGATTCATCCCGGGAATTGTCTATAATCAGAAGGAAAGGGACCTTGTATACGCTCGTACTGATATGGGTGGCGCCTATCGTTGGGATCCGAATACGAATTCATGGACCCAACTGATGGATTTTGTGAGTTTTGATGAATGGAACATGCTAGGTGTTGAGAGTCTAGCAACAGATCCTGTTGAACCGAATCGATTGTACATTGCCTCTGGAACATATACGAATGATTGGACGACGATGAATGGTGTTCTATTACGTTCGAAAGATAAGGGGAATACCTTTGAAAGAACAGAGTTACCTTTTAAACTAGGGGGTAATATGCCAGGTCGTTCTATGGGTGAACGTCTTGCTATTGATCCGAACAATAATAAAATTCTCTACCTGGGTGCACAAGTCTCTCTGAAAGTGAATAACGGAAAATTCAATGGAAAACTCACACTTGAGGAAGGTGAAAATACGATAATCATTGAAGCCACGGATATTGCAGGTAATAAAGCATCTAAGACACTTATAGTAGAGTACAAAGGGAAAAACAAAAAGTAATAAATGAGACGGATTAGTACTGGAAAGTGAAGTATCCTATATGGAAGTCTTCTAAGAGAAGTAGATAGACAGGAGTAGCAGATAGTCAGGTCAAGTGTTCCTTGACCTGACTATCTGCTGTGTTTTTTTAGAATGAGATAAATGGTTCTCAGAAGTTTACCTTGCGGTTGAAGGTATTAAAGGGATCTTTAGCTTAACTTTCCGTTCGATCTCACTAATTTGTTGTTCTAATGAGTACGTTTTTTGTTTATAGTCTATAACTTTTTTGATATGTGTAACTAAGGCTTCAAGAGACTTCAGGGTAGAACTGACATGGCCATTTTTAATGGATTGTTTAAAGATAGATGTCTCAGCAGTAAATTTTTTCTGTGTAGTACTGGTATTACTTTTGGTTGTTTGAATCTGTTTCTTTAGAGTAGAGATAGGGTCAAGCATCGCACGAAGTGTTTTTTTAGTTCTCGCCGCATCGTTCTTTGCTGTTGTATGGATGCTCACTTTATTTCGAATATCCGTACGTGCAAGTTGGACTGCAATCTTCATGTTTTCTGTCTGTGTCTGGAGAAGGTTGTAGTACGTTTTGTTAGATAGTTTCTTGGCGGCAGCCTTCTGTTGATTAAGTGACTCATACATATTAAATAGCGGTTCATATCGATTCCTAGCTTCGGTAAGTTGTGTTTGTAATGTTGCGAGTTTCTCCGAATCAACGAATTGGATTTGTTGCTTTATTGCGACTAGTCCTCCCTCATTTGTCGCATGGAGGTCTTTGATCTTCGTGTCCCAGTCTTGACTCTGTTGTTGCAGATTCAGAATGTCGGCATAACGATTGTTCATCAGGTTGGCTGATGTAGCATTAGTAGATGCCACCATTGTATCAAAGGAGCCCTTTGCTGTAGCTGATAATTCAAAAGATGCAGCTAATGCGGAGATGGGAAACGACATAACAAGTATTAGGGTGAGCATAAGACTGAGAAATAATATGGGTATTCTCTTCATCATATATAACCTCCTAAATAATTGGACACAAAAAAACCTGCAAGAAAGGCGTCATAAGCCTTGTCTCACAGGTGCTTCCTGTATCTATACCGAAATGAGAAACTATCAATTTCCATAAATATACATCATTATATATTAGGAGTCAATGTTAGCTTTCAGCTTACGTTCAGCTGTGCTTTAGTTTTATTTCAGAAACTTTATATATAATGATAGCATCTAGTATTTTTCTTAGTATTTGCTTATCTTGTTAGGGTGGGAAGAAATTTATTATTATTTTCTTTACAATAACTAATTTTTTACAAGAAATTGTCATAAAAAGTGGTATAATATTTTATGAGTTGTTTAAATATTTGATGGTAGACATAATGGAGTGGGAGTGAAAGGTTTGCTGTTCAATACGTATGTTTTTATATTCGTTTTCTGGCCGATTTCGGTAGCCGTATATTTCTTACTTAATCGTCTTCGGTATGTCACTGCAGCAAAGTTATCTTTAGTGCTTGCTTCGCTTTTTTTCTACAGTTATTGGAATATTAAATATCTTCCTTTAATTCTTGCTTCGATCGTATTTAATTATAGTGTTGGTCGGTTACTTCAAGTAGCGGTACATGGTAAACTCGATGCAACTCTAGATCAAGACCAGAATATAGTTCATGGCCAACCGTCTAAGAGAAAAGGGTTGTTTGGATCTCCTAGAACACTATTAACCATAGGTCTTGTTGGGAATATCCTATTGCTAGGATACTATAAGTATACCGATTTCTTCTTGATTAATTTAACCAACATATCCGGTCATACATTCCCCTTACTTCAATTGATATTACCTTTAGGAATAAGCTTTTTTACCTTTACACAAATCGCTTATTTAGTGGATGCTTATCGTGGCAAGACTCGTGAGTATAACTTCATGAGTTATGTCTTATTCGTTACGTTCTATCCGCATCTTATCGCGGGGCCGATTCTTCATCATAGTGAGATGATGCCTCAATTTGATAGACTACGGAATAAGCATTGGAATTGGAATAATGCATCTAAGGGTGTTTATATTTTTTGTATAGGTTTATTCAAAAAAGTCGTTATTGCGGATACATTCGCAGGATTTGCAAATGATGGGTTCGCTTCAGCTCACCAATTTGTAGACACTTGGGTTGCAACGCTGTCTTATACATTACAATTGTATTTCGATTTCAGTGGATATACAGATATGGCGATTGGGGCGGCACTCTTGTTCAACATTGTATTGCCGCAGAACTTTAACTCGCCTTACAAGGCATTAAGTATTCAAGACTTCTGGCGCCGTTGGCATATGACGCTTAGTCGTTTCCTTCGTGATTATATATACATCCCTCTTGGTGGAAGCCGACGCGGTGAGTTGATTGCCATGCGCAATGTCATTATCACATTCGTCATAGGTGGGTTCTGGCATGGTGCAGGTTGGACCTTCTTAATGTGGGGATTCCTACATGGAGCGGGACAAGCTGTTCATCGCATGTGGATGAAGATTGGTAAACCTCTTCCCAAATGGTTCGCTTGGTTTATAACGTTCTTATTTATTAATATAGCTTGGGTATTCTTCCGTGCGGATACAGTGCCTCAAGCTTTACGTCTTCTAAAAGGTATGATAGGACTTAATGGGATGGATATGAGTTCCCTTAAGACGCTTGCCCCAGCGGGTATATTTATTCTTATTTTCTTACCCATCGTATTGTTTGCATCCAATTCTTCTGAGAGAATTGAATCTTTCCGTCCAACATGGAAGAAAGCTATATTTATGGCCGTTATCTTTATTATTTCATTACTTTATTTCAACCGTATTACAGAATTTCTGTATTTTAATTTCTAGCGGGAAGGGAGAAAGACGTTTTGCAACATTTAACACCGGAACCAGTGCCAGACTCTTCAAAGAGTCAGAACCATGGGCGATCGGGTAAAGGTCGTCGGAAGCGTGTTACTGCCAAACAGAGTAGAAGAATGCTTATTCAGTTTGCTGCTTCTGCCATTATCATGGCATCTATCGTTATTATGCTTACTGTAGTCCTTGACCCACTGCAGTTTTACCACAAATCCTTTTACCCGGCTATTTATTCAAATGAACAGCGATATCAGAATCCAGGATTAGCTAGGAATTATGATTATGACACGATCATTATTGGAACTTCGATGACGGAGAACTTTCTTCCTTCGGAGGTGGATAAAGATTTAGGTGGTAAGACGCTAAAATTGTCTGTTCGGGGGTCAACGGCCGATGAACATAATGCCATTGCTAGTATTGCACTAGAAACAGGTAAGGTAAAGAAGGTGCTATGGGGTCTTGATTATTTCTCTCTCAAAATGGGGAGTAAAGAAGAAATCGATAATCCACAGTATCTTTATGACGATAAATGGTGGAATGATTATAAGTATTGGTTTAATTATTCTATCTATCAGGATCTATATAAAGAAGCTGTATTAAGACCTCTAAATGGGTTAGAACCAAGACAATTAGAATACTTATATAACTGGAATAGAGAGGTTTCTTTCGGAGCGAAGAAGGTAGCAGGTGTTTATAAATCGTCTCGTGCAGGGGAAGCCTACTTTGGTTTAAATGAGGAACCTATTGAGACGATTAAAGAAGCTTTTAATAAATATATTTTAGAACTTGTGGAGAAGCATCCGGATGTTGAATTTGATTTCTATTATCCTCCATACAGTGTCTTGAGACAAAAGGTATGGGAGGATACGAATAATGCTCGTTATATCAATCAACTTGAGATGAAAGAGTGGATGTTTGAGCAGTTTGATAAACTACCTAACGTGAATATATATGACTTCCAAGTGGAGTCCGCATGGACGTATAATCTCGATTTATACAAAGATCTGTCGCACCATAATCAAGATGTGAATAGCTGGATTGCCGATGCGATTGGGAAAGAAGATCCCAAATATAAAGTAACGAAAGACAATGTTAAGCAATTCACGCTTGATATGGAGGAACAACTTAAGAATATTATGGTCACTAGCGAATATAAGGTGGTCAATGCAGAGGTTTCGTTAAAAGAAGGAAATGCAACCACACCTCTGTCATTTACAGCTGTAAACACAGCGGGTAAAGAAGAAGATATCTTCGTTCCTGTAAAAGAGCTGACATCTATGCTAGGTGCAGAGATGGAATGGGATCAGGTGGCGAAGTCAATGACGTTCAAACGTAGGGATCAACAGGTAGTATTGCATGTTGGAAGCACAACTGCTGAGACCTCAAGTGGTTCCAAGGATATTACTTATAAACCACAAATCATTGATGGGACCACGATGGTTCCTCTTGGTTCTGTATCGGCACTATTTGGTTTGAAGTCGACGATCGAGCAACCGGAAGATGGGATTATTCGAATGATGTTAACTTCGTTGGAGTAGAAAACTAGTCTAACAGTGAAGTAGTAAATGGGAGAGTATGTACAAATTAATGATATAACCCAAAGACCCTAGCATTCGTGCTGGGGTTTTTGAGTTTAAAAACGAAGAATTAAATGGTCCAAGGAAGGTGATCTTCTTCACGCCTTTAACACGTTGCTTCATGTTAGTATTTACATTAATTTAGATAGATAACTTCTAGGGGTTCGGATTAAATTTATGAGAGCAGGGGTGAGTTAGACTTATGGGTAAAACAACTGGGTTTATGGAGTACCCGCGTGAAATTCCAGGAGAGGTGAATCCGCTCGATCGTATTAAGCATTGGGAAGAGTTTGTGATTCCTATGGATGAGGAGAGACTTCAGCAACAAGGTGCTAGATGTATGGATTGCGGTACACCTTTTTGCCATGTAGGACGATTACTATCAGGTATGGCTTCAGGTTGTCCAGTTAATAATCTCATTCCAGAATGGAACGATCAGATATATCGTGGTCAATGGCGGGAAGCATTACATCGATTGCATAAGACAAATAATTTCCCGGAATTCACGGGTCGTGTCTGTCCTGCTCCATGTGAAGGATCTTGTACGGTAGGACTTGCAGATTCGCCTGTTACTATTAGGAATATCGAAAAAGCGATTGTCGACCGTGGATTTGCTGAAGGGTGGATCGTACCCGAACCTCCTAAGACTCGTACCGGCAGAAGGATAGCGGTTGTTGGCTCTGGTCCTGCAGGACTTGCATGTGCTGCGCAATTAAATAAAGCCGGACATGAAGTGACGGTATATGAGAGAGCCAATCGCATCGGTGGGCTGTTGATGTACGGAATTCCGAATATGAAGTTAGACAAAAAAACAGTGCAGAGACGTATTGATTTACTCATGGCTGAGGGTGTCACGTTCGTAACGAATACGGAGATAGGTAAAGATATCTCATCTATCGAATTGAAGGAAACATTCGATGCTATCGTTCTATGTGGAGGGGCAACCCAAGCTAGGGATTTATTCGTTGAGGGTCGAGAACTCGGTGGTATTTGTCAAGCGATGGATTTCTTGACACGGAATACGAAGAGTCTACTTGATTCGGATCTAATGGATGGAGAGTATTTGTCTGCTAAAGGCAAGGATGTAGTCGTCATCGGAGGTGGTGATACGGGAACAGACTGTGTAGCGACT
Source organism: Paenibacillus sp. Y301 (assembly GCF_059445505.1). NCBI lineage: Bacteria > Bacillati > Bacillota > Bacilli > Caryophanales > Paenibacillaceae > Paenibacillus > Paenibacillus sp. Y301. Next base: position 19,611 of record NZ_JCAIUL010000022.1, read on the forward strand.
GCTATCCGACACGGCTGTCGTAGCGTGAAGCAATTAGAGATTATGCCTCAGTCACCAGTAGAACGTCTACCGAGCAACCCATGGCCAGAATGGCCTAAGGTGCTTAAGGTGGATTATGGACAACAAGAAGCTTCCATCCTGTATGCACGAGATCCACGTCGTTACTTAGTCTCTACCAAGCGATTCGTTGGTGATGAACATGGGGATGTTAAAGAGTTGCACACCGTACAAATGCAGTGGGTCATGGATGACCTGGGACGTTATTCCCCCGTCGAAGTTCCGGGTAGTGAGCAGATCATTCCCGCCCAAATGGTGTTACTTGCTATGGGTTTTACAGGTCCTGATGCAAACTTACTAGAACAGATGGGCATTGCTCGTGATGAACGTTCCAATGTATTTGCTGAATTTGGGAAGCAGGTCATGAATGTGGAAGGTGTCTTCACAGCAGGTGATATGCGTCGAGGTCAGAGTCTTGTCGTCTGGGCAATTAATGAAGGACGCCAAGCTGCCCGCGAGGTCGATCGTTATCTCATGGGTAGTAGTCATTTGCCATAAATAGATGAGATGAACATGATCATCTTATATGAACAGTACAACATCCCATTATCGAGTGAATATGGATAATGGGATGTTGTTTGTTGTTTGTTGTTTAGAGTACACATTTTAAATTTGACGCATTAAATAGGCTGATGTAACAAACAAATGTTGACAACTGATGGTGAATATTAGGAAGATGTATCTATGGATGAAGCTTATGAAGATTCGAATAAAAGGTGGTTATGGACACAATGTTAGAAAACATTGATGGGTTTGTAATAGATTTAGATGGAACGGTGTATAAGGGGAAACAGGCAATCGATGGGGTAATGGATAGTATTTCCTATATCAAGTCTATCGGTAAACGCGTAGTGTTCTTGAGCAATCGAGGGAATATATCGAGAAAGATGTGTCATGATAAATTGCAAGGAATGGGTATTGATGTTCAGGAAGAAGAGATTCTATTAACTTCGACGGTAACGGCTACATATCTAAAGAACCATCATAAGGATTGTCAGGTATGGGTATTAGGTGAACAGGGATTGCGTGATGAGATTACGATTGCGGGTATTAAGTTAGCCGAGAAACCAGAAGAAGCTGATTGGTTAGTCATTACGCTGCATGAGACGCTTACCTATAAGGAATTAAATGAAGCATTTAGAGCTGTTCGACATGGAGCTCGGATGATTGCTACGAATGCGGATAAGACATTTCCAGGTGACGAGGGAGACTCCATTGATGTTGCAGGTATGATTGGTGCGATTGAGTCTTCGACCGATCAGAAGGTAGAAGTGGTTATTGGTAAGCCTTCCAGCTTAATGGCTGAAGCAGCTTTGGAAGTGATAGGTTTACCTGCTGAGCGTTGTATGGTCATAGGCGATAGTCTTGTATCTGATATTACACTTGGTAAGAATGCTGGGATGGTAACTACGCTTGTATTGACGGGATCTGTTAGTAGAGAATTAGCAGAAGTAAGTGATGTGCAACCGGATTACATCTGGGATTCCCTTGCAGATTTGAAAAGCATTTTGAAATCCCAATAAGAAGCTAATCTTTTAAATCGTATTTACAGAAGATCATAGGTCGAGGTGGAAGTGGCGAAGGAAACCCCACAATAAATAGAAAAGAGATGATCTTATGACAGATATCATGAGTCGAATTAAACGTGCAGCTCCTGAACTAGATGAGAGTGCTCTAAGAGCGATTGAAATGGATCTAATGATTGAGAATGGAGCAGTTCAGCATGTCGCATCCTATTTGGTTGAGAAATCATACTCTAAAGTTATCATCGTTGCAGATGCGATAACCTATGAGATCGCAGGAAGAACCCTTGAGGAATCCATAAGTCACGTGGGTATTGCTAATCAAGTCACGATTATCAAGCCTAATCATCAGGGGGATGTCATCGCAGATGAGGCTTCCATTATTCAGTTGGTGCTAGAGATTCAGAGACTCGCTCCTGATATTGTTGTGGCAGCAGGTTCGGGAACCATTCACGATATCACTCGATATACTGCGTATACTACAGGCATCTCTTTTATATCTGTACCAACAGCGCCTTCCGTGGATGGATTCAATTCCAAGGGGGCCCCTATTATTCTTCGTGGAGAGAAAACGACGATTCAGGCGATTGGTCCGGATGCTATTTTTGCAGATTTAGAAATTCTGTCACAAGCACCTAGATCGATGGTAGCCGCAGGATTTGGAGATATGATAGGTAAGTATACCTCGTTGTTCGATTGGAAGTTTGGAAGCCTTGTTGCAGGGGAACCTTACTCGGTAGCAGTGGCAGATATCACTAGGAATGCACTACAGTCTTGTGTAGATCAAGTCGATCTTATTGCACAGCGGGATGAAGCGGGCATACGCACCCTAATTAGTTCTTTAATTGAGTCAGGGCTTGCCATGTTGTTGTTCGGTCAGTCCCATTCCGCTTCGGGTGCAGAGCATCATCTGTCGCATTACTGGGAAATGGAATATATTCGTCTTGGCAAAAGACAACTGTTACATGGCGCCAAAGTAGGTGTGGCTTGTATACAAATCTCACAACTATATCATCAACTGGCCGAATCTTCATTCGCTAAGGAAATGACGGCATCTGATGATAATGCGATGCTAAAGGATCGAGCTTCAGCTATTCAAGCACATTGGGAGGAAATTCAACAGGAGATCACTACTATTCCAGATGCAGCTAGTCTAGCTAGCCTTTTAAACAAAGTAGGAGGACCAACGGAGCCGTCAGAACTTGGGATTGAGCAGGAACTTCTTGATCGTAGTCTTCATGAAGCTCATCATGTGCGTATGAATCGGTTTACATTGTTGAGAGCGCGAAATGAATTGTCCATATGAGTTACGGAATCCCATGAAAATGATAGTAAATATTTAAATAGTAAAATAACAGACATCTAAAGGCTTCATCATCTGTCACTTTTGGCGTTATTTTGCACCTGTTTTAAGTGCTATTTCGCATTATAAGAAAATAAAAAAGGCTACCATTATCCGAAATGATAGCGCATTATATTTACTTAATTCCGATACTTGTGAAAAATGATGCCCCTTCATTAACTGACAAAGATGTTGACCGGATGTTTGACCGATTTTATATGGCAGATCAATCCCGTTCGCGCCAAAGTACCGGGCTAGGCTTGTCGATTATAAAAAACTTTATGGAAAAAATGAGCGGGACGATTACGGGAAAGCTAAATGATGGGCAACTGTCCATCATTTGTGAATGGGAAACAGTGAAAAATAAATAAATATAGAATTTAGAATGGAGTAGTATATGTGTAAGAAACTAGGTATTGTTTTTCTAATGGCAATTATTTTATTGAACTTATGGAACCATCCTTTATCAGCTCAGGCTGCTGAATCGTTCGATACAGCAGATGTTGATGAATTTGTTACGAAGTATCTCGAACGAAACGGACTGCCCGGTACATCCATTGTAATTGTAAAAGAAGGCAATATACTGTACGAAAAAGGTTATGGCCACGATTCTGATGAGAAACCCTTAACAGAAAAGTCGCTCTTGAGAATAGGTTCTGTTTCCAAAACATTTACGTCATTTGCCGTTTTACAATTGGTTGATGAAGGAAAAATCCAATTGGATGACCCAGTAGTAAAATATCTACCAGAAGTTAAACTTGATGATTCTAGATGGAAAGAAGTTACAATACGTCAACTATTGAGTCACACATCAGGGATTCCGAATCCAACCATTGTAGCTCCAGCGAATAACTTAAAATCGGGTGTGGAGCGTTTACATGACTTGAAACTTCAATCGCAACCTGGAGAGAAATATGCCTATAGCAATCCGAGTTACTGGATTTCAGCTTTTTTAGTAGAAAAAGTGAGTGGCATCGAGTTTTCTGATTATCTTAAGCAAAAAGTATTCTCTCCACTAGGGATGAATGACTCGCTCACGGCTGTGAACTCCGGAGATCCTGTACAAGGGCTACCAAAAGGATATGTAACGGCATATGGAACTGCAATACCATGGACAGGGCTTGAAAATATGTTTATGGGGTCAGGAGGAGTCATATCAACAGCATCAGATATGGGGAAATGGCTTTCTATGCACACGAACGAGGGGAAAAATGAATTAGGAGAACAATTATTATCAAAAGAATTATTGGAAGAATCTTATTCACCGCAACCCGGAAGTGAAAAATACGGACTTGGCTGGTCATTAAGTTCTCTAAACGTAAAACCTGCTCGCATTTCACATAGTGGTACGTTAACTACTTATCAAACTCAACAAGACATCGTTCCAAGTAGTGGGTATGCAGTAGCTGTATTACTCAATAGCTATACCACTACTTTAGAACATGCATATGAGATTAGTTCAGGGATTATTCAATTGACTGAGGGACACGAACCCAAAATGAAAGCCCCTGTACCTACAATAATTGATTTATCACTTGGTATCATTACATTGATATACCTGGTTTTAGGAATCAGAGGAATGATCCGAAGTGAAAAATGGTCGAATAAACGAAAACAACATCCTGTTTGGAGATTTTATCTGCGGTTAATCCCGCAATTGGTGCCAGTCACGGGTATCGGATGGATATTCTTTATTGTTCCGACACTACAGGATAATAGTTCTACAACGATAGATGCTTTTGGTATTTGGCCAGCAGCGATGATCTTATCGGCAATTGTTTTCATCATTGGATTGGTTGTTACAACTATGAGAGTCTATTATCGAATAAGGTTAAGCAGAAATTAGGGATTGTGAAGAATTACACTTAAAGTAACGGGGCGTCAAAAGCCATTTATCAAGTATCAGTAGGCCAAATAGCCCCCACCTAGCGGCGGGAGCCACGGATGTGCAGGACTTTTCCGTTGGCGATGAGGTGTTCGGCATGGTTCGCTTTCCTAGCTTTGGGGAGAGCGCTGCTTATGCCGAGTACGTCGCCGCGCCGGCGTCGGACCTTGCACTCAAGCCAGCTGGCATCGATCACGTGTACGCTGCAGGGGCGCCGATGGCAGTTCTCACCGCGTGGCAGTTCCTGATCGAGCTGGGGCACAATGAACCGAACCCGCTTCAACCGGAGAAGCATCGCCCGTTGCCGCTGGGCGGCAAGAAGGTGCTAGTGAATGGTGCCGCGGGGGGCGTAGGACATTTCGCGGTGCAGCTTGCTAAATGGAAGGGTGCGCACGTTATCGCGGTAGCATCGGGCAAACATGAGTCGTTCCTGCGCGAGCTTGGTGCCGACGAATTCATCGACTACACCAAGAGCCCTCCCGAGGACATCGCACATGACCTTGATCTCGTCCTCGATTCTCTCGGTGGTCCCACCACTGGTCGTTTCTTGCGTACGCTCAAGCGTGGCGGTGCTTTGTTCCCGGTGTTCTTAGGATTCTCCGACGCTGAGGAAGCTGCGAAGCTGGGAGTCACGGTCTCGATGACCCAAGTGCGCTCGAACGGCCCGCAGCTGACTGAAGTCGGACGCTTGCTCGATACTGGAACGATTCGCGTCGCCATCGACAGCACGTTTCCACTTGCCGATGCTCGCAAGGCGCACGAACGAGCCGCCCATGGTCACATCCAAGGCAAGATCGTGCTCACGGTCGAGTGAGGATGACAGCTCGGATGATCATCGCACTCTTCTTAGAACGTCGCAGTTTAACAAAGTGGGGAAACAGAATCAAAATCGACACTCTAAAATACGATGCCTCAAACGAACGCTCGTTCATGGAGTGAAAGAGGGAGGGTAGACTGGAGAAGTCCCCCAGTCTCTTACAGAATAACACTGATGGTCTCCCTTGATTCGGCGTTTGTGATCCAAACGCGGGCAGGCAGTCCTTTGTGCTTCTACATATTTGGGATATCATGCGGACATGCATAGCCACGATTCGTGATTAAAACCTACTTTAATATTAATTCCAAGTAAACTATACTGTTATAATAGGGATTGATGAAGGGGAGGCTATATCGCCATGACACAACAGCGGATATCAGACTTTTGTATACGTAATGAAAGAGAGGCTGAAATAGCCTTACTGGCGGATCAACTAGCTATAAAGTTTGCAGAACGTGCATCGAAACATGATAGGGATGGTTCATTTCCCTTCGATAATTTTACGGATTTACGGGATTCGGGATTTTTGAAACTAGTCGTATCGAAGAAATATGGAGGGGAAGAAATATCTCTCTATGAAATGGTCATTGCACAGGAAAGAATCGCTCGTGGTGATGGTTCAACTGCTTTAGCAGTGGGTTGGCACATGCATATGATGTTAAGTCTACGATATACGAATCGTTGGCCTGAAGACTTATTCTCGCGGTTCAGCGAAGAAGTGGTTAAGGATGGAGCGATCATCAATCATTTTGCCAGCGAACAAGCAACCGGAAGTCCAACACGAGGCGGTAAGCCCCAGACGACAGCAGTTAAAGTAGATGGGGGTTGGTCCATTAGTGGACGCAAAACGTTCAGTTCGTTAAGCCCCATTGTAGAACACTTTACGATCTCAGCGGGGATTGAGGGTACAGACGAGGTAGGCGAGTTTTTCGTTCGAAAAGGCCCTGGATTTAGTATCGAAGAGACCTGGGATACTCTAGGTATGCGTGCTACAGGAAGCCATGATGTGATTCTACATCATGTATTTGTGCCTGACCATGAGGTGATTAGCCTTTCGCTTGTATCGAAGCAACAGCAAGTGACAGATGATGGGGGCGGATCGCTTCTTCATATTCCAGCATGTTATATCGGTATTGCCTATGCTGCCCGTAATTTCGCAGTAGAGTTCGCTAAGAATTATCAACCGAATAGTCTACCTGGACCTATTGCAGAGTTACCACGTATTCAGCAACAGATTGGGGAGATGGAGGCGGAGTTGATTACAGCACGTACCTTGCTATATTCCGTAGCCGATCGTTGGGATCGTGATCCTGCTGGAAGAGTTGCGCTGAAGCCAGACCTTGGACTCGCCAAATACATTGCAACCAATCACGCCATGCGTATTGTGGATAAAGCGATGCGTATCGTTGGGGCTACAAGTCTATCACGTAACCTACCCTTGGAGAGAATGTACCGTGATGTGCGTGCGGGTCTACATAACCCTCCGATGGACGATGTAGTTCTACAGATCCTCGCAAAGCGCGCAATTCATGAATAGAGAATGTTGTGAACATAGCGCTTGCTTGAATGAGGATGGACCCTTACAGGACTTTAGATAAAAAAGATTTCGTTCTTTCGTGGGTTGGACGCTCGAAGATTTCTTCGGGTGTACCCTCTTCCACGATAACACCTTCTTCCATGAATAACACACGATCTCCAACCTCGCGAGCGAACCCCATCTCATGGGTAACCACGACCATGGTCATTCCTTCTTTAGCTAAATCCTTCATGACCGATAGCACTTCTCCTACCATTTCTGGATCTAGAGCGGAAGTAGGTTCATCGAACAACATAATCTTAGGCTCCATAGCTAATGCTCGTGCAATTGCGACACGTTGGGCTTGGCCACCCGATAAGGAATTAGGGTATACGTTTGCTTTTTCTGATAGCCCTACTTTTGTGAGTAATTCAATCGCTTTGTTTCGTGCTTTCTCAATAGACCACTTACGGACTTGAATAGGTGAGATGGTGATGTTGTCTATGACTTTCATATGTGGGAACAGATTAAATTGTTGGAACACCATACCCACTTCGGTGCGGATCTCAGAAATCTTAGTATTGGGATCCATTAAGGACTGACCTTCGATAATAATGTCGCCACCTTGTGGTTGCTCTAACAGATTCAAACAACGAAGAAACGTTGATTTACCAGATCCGGAGGGTCCAATAATAACGACGACTTCTTGGTTGTGTACCTTCAGATTAACCTGTTTAAGAACGGTATGTGAACCGAAGGACTTATTTAAATCCGTAACGTGTATCATGGGATCCATACTCAGCTCAATCTCCCTTCTAGCACAGTTAATAGTTTACTTAACGAATATGTAAGGATGAAATAGATGAGTGAAGCTAAAAGGTAAGGTTCCCAGATCCGGGAGTATTGGCCGCTCATTCCGTTACTCCAATACATAATCTCTTGAGCGCCAATAATGGCTACCAATGAAGAGTCCTTAACTAGTACAATAAATTCGTTACCAAAAGCGGGAATCATTCGTTTAATGGCTTGTGGTAAAATGATGAATCGCATAGCTTGTCTGTGTGACATCCCAAGTGAATAGGCAGCTTCGGATTGGCCTGCACTTATGGATTGAATACCTGCTCTGAATATTTCGGCAGAATACGCTGCTGAGTTCAGTGAAAGTGCAAGAATGGCTGCCGTAATCGGTTCGGTACTTCCGAATATGAGAGGAACCAGGCCAAAGTGTACCATTAAGATTTGAACATACAGTGGCGTACCCCGAAAGAAATTAATGTAGGCACTCATAGGCCAGCGTAGTATCCATTTGGATGACATTTTGCCAAATCCAATGACCAGCCCGAGAACTGATCCAGCGATGATGGACAGAATGGAGATACCTATGGTTAACAAAGAGCCTTTTAAGACAATGGGGAGGTAATCGAGAATAATATCCAGTCTGAAATCCATAAGACTCTTCCTTTCCAAAATGTAAGCATGCGTAAGCAATGAACGTTACGCATGCTTATAGTTATTTACTGTAATTTTAATAAATTCGTTGTGTCAGGTGCTTCGCCGAACCATTTTGTATATAGTTCTGCATATTTCCCGTTCTCGATCACTTTTTTAATAGCAGGATCAACCTTAGCCTTCAGATCGCTACCTTTCGGAAAAATGATGCCATAATACTCGGAATCGAAGTTAACCGGATCTAAGATGCCTATTAATTTAGATTTTGGATTATTTTTCATGTATTCCCGAACAATCGCTACGTCTGCTACTACTGCATCTGCACCACCTTTTGAAAGGTCCATAAGTGCTAGGGTGTTGCTATCAAATCTTTTTAGATTTGAACTGGTTTGACCCATAATGCCAGACATAAGGGTATCCGCTGTTGTAGCGCCTTGAACAGCCACATTCAGATCTTTTAGATCAAGTGCAGTCTTAACAGGGCTATCTTCTCTGACCATGATCATATTAGTAGACTCGAAATAGGGTGCAGAGAAATCGTAAGTCTGTTTACGCTCGTCTGTAATAGATACGCTCGAGATGCCTCCTTTATACTCCTTGCCTTGTTTTACACTCTCAAGCATCGTGTCCCATCCGATATTCTTAATGTCGTACTCAATGCCTGCCTCTTTCATGACTTCTGCGAGGAAATCAATATCGAAGCCGGTGATCTTGTCCTTATCCATGTATTCCATAGGAGCATAGGTAGCATCTGTTGCAATCTTAATCTTGTCACTCGAGTTACAACCCACAAGCCCAACCACAGACAGTGTTATTATTGCTAACGCAAACCACTTTTTCATTTTCATTTCCCCCTCGTTAATGCGAATCTTTTTAGAAATATTACCAGTAAAATGAAGTTTTAACAATTACTTTTATTAATTTATGTCATATTGCCTGACATTTAATAAAGAGAGATAAATGATCGAATTCCTACGTTCGGATGATAGATGTCGTATCCACTGAGAGGTTTGGGATAAAGATATTCCCGAATTAAATCGTATACAGTGTTCCTTTTTTCTTTCGCGGTGTATATTAAAAAAAGGGTTGATGGGCTTGGTTTCGAATACCTGTAAACACTTTTGAAAGGGGTTACATTGTGAAGAAGTTATGGCTTGTGTATATTTTGCTTATCGGAATTTTCATAGTCTATGTCTTGAATTATAAGCAACATACGGAATCTGCTGATCCTTGGGATTCGGTCGGTTTACGCGGCAATATCGAAGATACGTATGTTATGGTCACCTTTCAGGTCGGTATCGATTATTGGAAAAGTGTTCTTAAAGGCTTCGAAGATCGAGCGGAAGAACTGAATGTTTCTGTCGAATACCATGGTTCAACACAACATGATGCGAATGAGCAGATGACGGTGCTGGAACAGGTCATTGCGAAGAAACCCACGGGTATTGCCATCTCGGCTGTGAACTCGAAGTTACTTACTGCTACGATAAACAAAGCCGTTGAGAGTGGAATTCCGGTGGTTTTATTTGATTCCGGAGCCCCAGATAGTAAGGCGTACTCCTTTCTAGGAACGAATAATTATAGTGCGGGTATTGAAGCAGCACATACGATGGCTCAAATGACAGGTGGTAGTGGAGAAGTAGCTATTGTTACAACGCTCGACCAGCACAATCATCAGGAACGGACGAACGGCTTCCGTGACACGATCACAAGTGAATATCCTAATATGAAAGTTGTGTCCGTGAAAGACGGACGTGGAGACCAAATCGCCTCGAGGCACGCTATTGAAGGTGTCCTATCCGAATTTCCTAATCTAACGGGTATCTTTGCTACTGAATCTAGAGGTGGCATTGGTGTGGCTGAAGCAGTAAAAGCACATCAATCAAGGGAAACGCCACCCATCATTATTAGCTTCGATACGGACAAGGGTACACTCGATCTTGTGAAAGAGGGTACGATCTCCGCGACGATGGCCCAAGGTACATGGAATATGGGATATTGGTCACTAATGGAACTATTTCAGCTTCATCGAGATCTTGTTATGGATGACTCTGTGTATATGAATAATAAGCCTGTGCCTGTTCCAGATTCATTGGATACAGGTATTGATGTGGTTACCAAGGCGAATGTCGATAATTACTATGCCAAGTAGACACTACATCACAGGAGGAGACCAATGAGAGATAGTCGCAGATTGACGATGGATAAGTTGAAACTGAATAATATGCCCTTACGATATAAGTTGATCATCCATTTCTTATTAATTAGTATCCTGCCTGCCATTGGTCTAGGACTTCTAATCGGCTGGACGGTTGATCGGATTGTAGAAGAGCAGAGCAATGAGAATACAATGCAGTTAATTGGAAAAGTGAATACAGCTCTAGAGAACGATGTGGAGAATCTGCAAAAAATCTCTTATTTAATATCATTTGATCCAGGTGTGCAGACCTTTTTAAAGGGCCAGATGAAACCGGACGCGACAGAAAACGGTGAATCTGCTGAATATAACATTCGTAAGTTTTTGCAGGGTTTTACGACACTTAGTTCCGAGATTGCTGGGATTATGATTGTAAATAAGGATGGAGAATCCATTAGTAATGAGATGTACACTCGCCCAGGCACGCTTGCGACGGAAGAAGAATGGTATAAGGAAGCGGTAGCTAATAAAGGGATATTCAAAATTATCGGACAACCCTATGGAAGGGCTGTTATGTCTCATGTGGATTACAAGGAAAGTGAAATTGTCTCGGCTGTTCGAGCGATTATTGATCCAGAGACTCAGATCGTTCAGGGTGTCGTTCTGGTTGATCTGAAGCTTCGTGTGATTGCGGAGACAGCTCGTGATGTTACGTTAGGAAAGACCGGATATTTAACGGTAGTCAATAGTAGCGGAGATATAATCTATGCACCTCGGCAACCTTTTATGAAGAATATTCCCACAGAGCTATTCACTGAGACCTCTGGCATTACCTCTGATAAGGTTGGGGATCGTCATCTACAATTGATATACAGGACATCGCCATTTACTAATTGGACGACCGTGGGTGTATTTCCGATGGAGGAGTCGGCTTATAGCGTACGGGAGATTACGTTTAATGTTGTCATCTTTGTATTCGTAGTCTGTATGTTGGGCATGACCGCCTCATTTTATCTAGCAACATCCATATCGCGTCCTATTGCACAGTTGATGTCATTCATGAATAAAGCACAATCAGGGGACTTGACGATACGTTATTGGGGAAATCGTTCGGACGAGATTGGGATGTTAGGTAGGCGTTTCAATACGATGTTAGCTCAGATTAGCCGATTGCTGTCGTTAACAGAACTTCAGGAACGGCAGAAGCGGGAGGCCGAGCTACGTAGTCTGCAGGCGCAGATTAAGCCTCATTTTCTATATAATACGCTAGATACCATCCATTGGATGTCACGTAATAAAGGAGCCGAAGATATCGCTGAAGTTGTCCAATCCCTATCTAGACTCTTCCGCCTGGGACTTAGCAAGGGGAGTGATATTATTCCTCTAGCAGATGAACTCGAGCATATTGTCAGCTATTTAAAAATTCAACACGTTCGTTACAGTAACAAGCTAACCTATAGTATTAATGTCGATAGTGAGCTTGAGGAGCTTCAGGTATTGAAGTTATTACTACAGCCGATCGTCGAGAATGCTATTTATCATGGGATTAAGGAACGTAGAGGTCCGGGGCATATCGCTATTGATGTGGCTGAACGAGAAGGAGATCTACATTTAACGGTGCGTGATAATGGAGCAGGTATGTTACCCGAGCGGCTCACGCTTTTAAGACATAAGTTTGATATTGTAGGCATGGACAATCAGTCCAGTGAACCGGAGAATCCCATTCCGAATAGCTCCGGTAGTGGTTACGGTATTCTTAACGTGCAAGCGAGGATCCGTCTTAACTATGGCGAAGCGTATGGAATAAGTATCGAGAGTGAACTAGGAATTGGGACTACCGTAAACGTGCGGCATCCCATTGTCCGAGACTGTCATAATGCCAATAAGAATAATTAGAGAGCATGGTTAATACGGAGGAGTAATGACATGGATATTTGGAAAGTAATGATTGCAGATGATGAGATGATTATCCGTGAGGGAATTAAGCAATCTGTTGATTGGGACGGGCTAGGCTTACAAGTTGTCGCAGAAGCTGAGGATGGCGAGGAAGCATTGGAACAGGCACTTTTACATTCAGTAAATATCGCACTAGTTGATCTTAATATGCCGATTATGCACGGAATTGAAATGATGAAGAAATTAAGAGAACAGCTTCCCGATTGCAAAATCGTAGTCATAACGGGACATGATGAGTTTACGTATGCGCAGGAATCGATTCGATTACAGGTGAATGATTATATTCTGAAGCCAGCTGATCCGAAACAGCTCATGCAGGTCATGCGCCGAATTCGAGATGAACTGAATCAAGAGAAGCAGCAAAGTCAGCATCTAGCGCAGGCTTCCAAGCAAATTCTGAAGAACTTCCCGCTATTGCGCGAACGCTTTTGCCAGGAATGGCTAGATGGTAATCTGAGTCAGCAGGAAATTAAGGAGCAACTCCAGTTTTTGAAATTACCACAAGTTCGACCAGAACTACTCGGTATTATTCGTTGGAGATGGGAAGTACAGAACTCTGGAATGAAAGAGAATGAGCGCCAGTTGTTTCTTTTTGCAATCGAGAATATCACGATGGAGTTGCTGAACGATTACGCCCATGTTATTTTCCGTGATTCTATGGGCCTTATTATTATTCTCCTATGGGACGGTAGCGCCGAAGCGATATTAGCTAGGGTGGAGCAGGAAGTGCGTACGAACTTGAAGATTGCTGTAGAAGTCGGTATCGAACCTGTACAGGAAGAGATTACGGAGTTGACCACGACTTACCGTAGATGCAGAATCACCTTATCCAAAGAAGTACCGCTATCTCCGATCGTTCGAAGAGCGAAACAATATGTGTTGGAAAATTATGATGAATATGGCTTAACGTTAGAATCTATAGCAGGTCATTTACAGGCATCTCCGGTCTATCTTAGTCGTTTGTTCAAGCAGGAGCTCGGTTCCTCATTTGGTACTTACCTGACACAGGTTCGGATTCGGAAAGCGGCACAGTTGCTAAATGCTACGGATATCAGTGTACATGATGTGGCAGAGCGAACGGGATATGAAACTCAGCATTATTTCAGTACAGCCTTTAAGAAACAGACGGGCGTATCACCTTTGCAATTTCGTAAAGGTATGAATCCAGAGGAAGACTCTCCATTATAGGGGGGGACTACTGAAAAAAGGTATTTTGATATAGGGACTGCACCTGAATAGATATAAAGGCGGATTTTCATTCAACTCTGAATGAGAATCCGCCTTTGTTCTTCATGTTTTCTTATATTTATTAATTTAATAGAGTCAATATTCTCTTTAAATTGACAGCGAATATGGCGACCGGGCCTTGCATGTTCATGCCAATGAGACAATTGGGGCCATCTGAGAGTTGAAGAGGCTCCACCAGATCTTCTACGATATCTAGAATATTATTCGAAGTAGCGAAGGTGGCGGAATTGTCCTGTAGAAGCGTAAGCGTTCGCCTACAAGTTTTCCGTAGGAAAACTACATCGAAAGCATATACTTGCCCTCAGATTTCAACTCCTATAAGCAGTATACAATCAAGAAATCGGAGGGCAACAGCGATCGTAAGGACAATCCGTTATCGTAGCGGCCATCCAAACCACTAATTCTAGAATTATTTAATGGCAATTATGAAAACGCTAACAAAAAATGTTCGATTTTTATAAAAACAGTAGTTTTATTGTAAATACGGTCACCTATTCGCCTTGATATACTCAACTTGTCAGACGGAGCAGACGTTTCGTCCAAGAAACTAAATGTTCGAGGGGGTAGTGCAGGAATGAAGAAATATTCATGGATCATGTTGATGATGGCGTTCGCACTTATGATATCCGGATGTGGTAATGGATCAGGTAGTAGTTCTGAAGGGGCTAACGGTAAGGTCGGAATTGCTATGCCAACGAAATCTTCAGAGCGCTGGGTAAATGACGGCAATAACATGGTGAAAGAATTCGAGAAGTTAGGATATGGCACAGACCTGCAATACGCTGAAGATGTCGTGGAGAATCAAGTGTCTCAAATTGAGAACATGATCACCAAGGGTGTAAACGCGATTGTCATCGCGTCGGTTGATGGTGAGTCTCTCACGGATGTGCTACAAAAGGCACATGATGCCAATGTGAAGGTCATTGCGTATGATCGTTTAATTAAGAAAAGTGAGTATGTCGATTATTATGCTACGTTTGATAACTTCAAAGTGGGTGTGCTTGAAGGGTCATATATTGAAGAAAAGCTTGGGCTAAAAGAAGGGAAGGGACCTTTCAACATCGAGTTGTTCGGGGGTTCACCGGATGATAACAATGCATACTTCTTCTTCGATGGGGCAATGTCCATTCTGAAGCCTTATATGGATTCCGGTAAGCTCGTTGTTCGCAGTAAACAGACAACAATGGCTCAAGTAGCTACACTTCGTTGGGATGGCGCAGCCGCTCAAGCACGCATGGATAATTTGTTGAGTGCGAACTACGCCTCCGACAATTTGGATGCAGTTCTTTCTCCTTATGACGGGATTAGTATCGGTGTACTTTCCTCACTTAAAGGGATTGGTTACGGTACAGCAGATAAGAAGCTTCCTATAGTAACAGGTCAAGATGCTGAGTTAGCTTCTATTAAATCAATTATTGCTGGTGAACAGACACAAACGGTATTTAAAGACACACGGGAATTAGCTAAGAAGGCCGTTGAGATGACTGAAAGTGTTCTTAAGGGTACTGAGGCAGTCGTGAATGATACAAAAACTTATGATAATGGTGTGAAAATTGTACCGTCCTTCCTGCTTGATCCGGTCTCCGTAGATGCTACGAATGTAGATAAGGTTCTAGTAGAAGGTGGCTACTATACGAAGGAGCAACTGGGGCAGTAAACAACGAACTAGCAGATAGATATACAAATGATAGGTTAGCGGTGGCGGCCTGTAGAGGCTGCTTCCCCGCTTCCCGTTCCCGTATGACCAGTCAGAAAGAAAGCTAGGTGAGAAGCATTGACGGACTACATTATGGAGATGAAAGGAATCACGAAGACCTTTCCCGGCGTCAAAGCGCTCGGAGATGTTAACTTAAAGGTCAAGGAAGGCGAGATTCACGCATTATGCGGAGAGAATGGTGCGGGTAAGTCTACGCTGATGAAAGTACTTAGTGGTGTGTATCCTCATGGAACGTACGAGGGGGATATTATATTCAAAGGACAGGTATGTCAATTCAAGGATATTAAGGATAGCGAGAATCTAGGGATTGTTATTATCCATCAGGAACTGGCGTTGATTCCGTATTTGTCGATTTCGGAGAATATCTTCCTAGGCAATGAACAGGCCAAGCACGGGGTAATCAACTGGAACGAAACGACGGTGAAGACGATTGAGCTATTGGAAACCGTTGGCCTTAAGGAATCGCCGTTTACACAGGTAAACTCGATCGGTGTCGGTAAACAACAATTGGTAGAGATCGCGAAAGCACTCTCCAAGGAAGTGAAGCTGCTCATTCTCGACGAACCCACTGCGGCGCTCAATGAGGATGATAGTGAGAATCTATTGGAGCTCATTCTAGAGCTCAAGAAACAAGGGATCTCCTCCATTATCATTTCGCATAAATTGAACGAAATCGAGAAGATAGCGGATTCTGTAACGATTTTGCGTGATGGATTGACGATTCAGACCCTAGATATGAAGAAGGATCAGGTTACGGAGGATGTCATTATTAAGGGTATGGTTGGTCGAGATATGACGCATCGATATCCAGAGCGAACGCCAGACATTGGAGAGATGATCTTTGAAGTTCGTAACTGGGAAGTCTACCACCCAACACAACAAGATCGTAAGATGGTCGACAACATTCATATGCATATCCGAAAAGGTGAAGTTGTTGGTATTGCAGGTCTGATGGGAGCAGGACGAACCGAGTTTGCTATGAGTATATTCGGCAGGTCTTATGGTAAACGCATTAGTGGTCAGGTATTCATGAACGGTAAGGAAGTGCATTTAACGGATATTAATAAGGCAATGGAGAATGGATTAGCCTATGTTACCGAGGATCGGAAGCATTATGGGCTCATTCTAATCGACGATATTAAGCGCAATATTTCACTCAGTAATCTGAAGAATTTATCCCGGCGTGGCGTCATTAACGAGAGCGAAGAGGTACTTGTAGCAGAAGAATACCGTAAGAAATTGAATATCAAAACACCAAGTATTCTGCAGACAACAGGTAATCTTAGCGGTGGTAATCAGCAGAAGGTGGTACTTAGTAAATGGATTTATACCAAACCAGATATTCTTATTCTGGATGAACCTACCCGAGGTATTGACGTAGGTGCGAAATACGAAATCTACTCCATTATTAATCAACTGGCGGCTGAAGGGAAGGGGATCCTGCTTATCTCCTCAGAGTTACCTGAAATTCTAGGCATGTGTGACAGGGTCTATATTATGAATGAAGGCCGAATTAGTGGTGAAGTAGCAAGGCAGGATGCGACGCAAGAGACATTAATGAAATACATGACACGGAGCAGGGGGTAATATCGCATGGGAGCCATAAGTAAACTTTTCAAAAAAAATATACGTCAATACGGCATGATTATCGCACTTGTGTTTATATCTATTTTCTTTCAGATCCTTACAGACGGTATCTTACTTAAACCACTTAACGTGACCAACTTGATTCTGCAGAACAGTTACATTCTAGTACTAGCTATTGGGATGGTGTTAGTCATTATTACCGGTCATATTGACCTTTCAGTCGGATCGGTAGCTGCCTTCATTGGGGCACTATCAGCAATCATGATGGTGAATATGCAGATGAACCCCATTCTTGCAGTCATTCTGTCTCTCTTAATGGGTGCACTTGTGGGTGCTTGGCAAGGCTTCTGGGTCGCTTATGTCAAAATACCAGCGTTCATTGTCACCCTAGCAGGGATGTTACTGTTCCGCGGTCTCACAATGATCGTACTGAATGGGCAGTCGATTGCTCCTTTCCCCAAATCTTTTCAAAAGATTAGCTCCGGATTCATTCCCGATTTCTTTCATGGAAGTACCATCAACCTACTTACGATGGTGATCGGTGTTATTCTATCGATTCTGGTTATATATCAGGAATACAAGAACCGTAAGGTTCAAAGTAGATATGGATTTGATCAGTCTTCTGTCTGGCTATCCGTCGCTAAGGTTGGTGCGCTTGTCGTACTAATTAATTTATTTACCTACGTATTGGCGCAATATAACGGAATTCCTAACATTCTCGTAATCTTGCTAGTTCTTATTGTGATCTACTCCTTCGTCATGAATCGGATGACCATGGGTCGTCAAATCTATGCTCTTGGTGGTAATGAGAAGGCAGCAAGTCTATCCGGTGTCAAAACGAAACGTGTCACCTTCTGGGTATTTGTGAATATGGGTGTCATGGCTGCATTATCGGGATTGCTATTTGCGGCACGTCTCAATTCGGCAACTCCCAAAGCAGGTGTGAACTTCGAACTTGATGCGATCGCGGCCTGTTTCATTGGTGGGGCTTCCGCTTCTGGAGGGATTGGAACGGTTGTAGGTGCCATCATTGGGGGCCTTGTAATGGGGGTCATGAATAATGGGATGTCTCTGGTTGGCCTGGGTGTAGATTGGCAGCAAGGAATTAAGGGGTTAGTCCTATTGCTCGCTGTTGGATTTGATATTTATAATAAGTCGAAAACGGCATAATTGAAATAACCCAGTCGGTATTTCTAATGAAATAATGGGTATATAAAGGCTCTTCCCAATGATGATCATGGGAGGGGTCATTTTCTAGATGAGAGATAGTAATTCTTTCTTAAATGGGGAAGTGAAAAACATAAATTTCTAAAGTGAATGATCGAAAACCTAATGTTTATGTCTTCATTTGCCGATATTTGAAGTAATAAGGCGATTTTAAAATGAGAACTGGAGGGAAACAACATTGATTATTAGATTCAAAAAATCATTATTAATGTCATTAATTTTAATTGTTAGTTTGGCTAGTGCAGGTACGACTTGGGCAGCAACAGCGGTATTAGACAAAATTGTGCTATCTAAGAATGAAATATCCATGGAAATTGGGTCAACATCGTCATTAACGACAACAGCTGTGTACGACGACGATACAAAGAAAGATGTAACGTTATTCACCACATGGTCGAGTCCTGATGATTCCATTGCAGCGATTTATAATGGTATGGTAACAGCTAAGAAGGAAGGTACCATCACTGCAACGGCAACGTATGGTGGTGAGACTGAAACCATTAAGGTAATTGTTACGAAAAAGGTTAAATCTTTAACGAAGAATGTGCAAAGTCTCGATCTTCGTAAAGGCGACAGTGAGCAAATTACACTAGAAGCTACTTATGCGGATACTGCAGTGACGGAGACTGTTACTGACAAAGCAGATTGGTCTTCAAGTAACAATGAAGTTGCAACGGTCGTTAATGGTAAAGTACAAGCTCTTGGCGCAGGTGTAACAACGGTTAAAGCTTCTTACGGAAACCAGGTCATTACAGTAGAAGTGAACGTAGAAATAGTGAAACGACTTGATCTAGATGTAAGTTCAGTATCCCTATTGATGAAGGATCCTAAAGATTCACAAACCGTTAAATTAACTGCGACATATCCTAATGGTGATCCTAAAGATGTGACAGCAGATGCGGAATGGACTACGAGTAACGAGAAGGTTGCTGACGTACTCAAAGGTAAGATTACAGCCTACGGTGCAGGAACAGCTACAATAACAGCTAGTTATGGCACCAAAACCATCACCCTTGAGGTTGATGTAGACAAGACTCGTAAATTAGTCGTTGATAAAACGAATGTTTTCTTAAGTGTTATAGATTCAACTAAATCAGAGAGTCAGTTGTTATTGACAGCTATTTTCCCTGATAATACATCACCTGTTGATATTACTAGTCTAGCGACATGGACGACTAGCAATGCGTCTGTGGCGTATGTAAATAAAGGACTTATCTATGCTGAAGGAACTGGATCAGCAACGATTACGGGGCAATACGGTGATAAGAGTGTAACCGTTCAGGTTGATGTTGATGTTCCTCGTAATCTAGATATCGTTGAAAAAGTAGGAATGAGTGTTGGACAGACGAAGGAATTAGAGCTTAATGCAGCATACGGGGATGTATCGACTAGAACCAACGTGGCAGACAAAGCGGTATGGAGCTCAAGTGATGCTGCTGTAGCCTATGTATCGAACGGTAAGATTACAGCTTACAAAATGGGTGAAGCAACGATTACAGCAACGTATGGTGGACTAACGGTTACAACAAAGGTTAGCGTAGATATTCCTACTTCGATCTCATTGGATTCCAAGTTAATTGATATTAAAGTAGAGAATCCATATCAAGCTAGCCTTGTAGCGGTGTATGACGTAACGGATCATTCAAAAGATGTTGATCTTACAAGTAAAGCCGAGTGGAGCACGCTTGATGAGAAGATTGCTAAAGTCAACAGCGATGGACTTATCACAGGGGTAGCAACGGGTTCCACGACGATTACAGCATTGTATAATAATACGAAGTACACTATGAAAGTAAATGTTGGATTAGTAAGTGAGCTTGAATCAGATTCTAGTCTTATTATCTTGAGTTCTGGTGAGAGCAAGTCAATCGTCCTTGCTGCAAAAGATTCATCGAGTAATGATGAACCGATTACGGCAGCTGATGTGGCTTGGAAATCAAGTAACCCAGCTATAGCAAGTGTGAAAGATGGTGTAGTAAAAGGTTACAGTAAGGGTAAAGCGACCATTACAGCAGAATATGGTGGCAAAAAAGTAACGATTGCAGTAGAAGTTGATGTCATTAAAAGCATTGAAGCAACACATCAATCTCTTTCCTTGAAAACAGGATCACAGGGACCAAAAACAGATCAGATCAACGTAACTGTTACATTAAGTGATGGAACAACGAAGGATGTTACTAGTCTTGCTGAATGGAAGACAGGTAATTATAAAATAGCAACTGTGAATAAAGGAAAAGTCTCTGTCGTAGCTTACGGTAAGACAAAAATTACGGCTAAATACGCAGGGAAAACGATAAGTATTCCAGTGGATGTTGATACATTGAAATATCTACAGACGGATGAAGTTAGCCTGAACTTGAAAGTGAAGGATGAGGTTAGTGTGATTGCCACAGCGACCTATGCTGATGGAAGCGAAGATAATGTTTCTAAGGCAGCGTTATGGACTTCATCGAAAATTCTAGCGGTGACGGTTAAAGATGGTAAGATCAAAGCTACTGGTAAAGGAAAGGCAACGATTACTGTAAGTTATGGCGGTAAGAAAACAAAAGTGGTTGTCGTTGTAGAATAAATACGATTCAATAGAAAAGAGTCGGTGTCTGTTAAATACAGACACCAACTCTTTTTTTGTAAAAATATTAGAATTTATAAGTATTTCTGCTTATAAATAATCTTATATTTCAACGCTAAACGTTTCTTCGCCGCTAAAGGACGGCGAGGCCGTTTATGCTTGTTTCTATGTCAGAGATGTTGAAACGGTTATTCTACAGTCTCTACTTCAAACACAGGTACGGATATTAATTCATCCTGAACATAAATATCCTCATACCCATTAAACAATCCCGTTAAGGAAACTAATCCCTCGTAAAAGTTAAAGCTACCTGTGAGTTTAATATAACTGTCACCCATCGTAGCAAAGGCTTCGGCATATCCAGGTTGGATAATGGTCGTGTGAAATTTCACCTTTTCATTTGGATGTAGTAATAAATCCTCGACAGAGATATCAATGAAATCTTGCTGGACACCCACAAATTGATAACTATCCCCGGAGCGTTGGTACATAGCCACTTGTCCAGTGCCTTCTTCCGTGTCTGGATTAATCATGATTAACATGCCATTTGAATCCACTTGATAACCATCTGCATGTAGCTGAAATAAGGTGACCATGGTATTAGATTGCACCTCGAGAGCTGTATAGCGTGCCTTACGTGAGTCGGATTGTTCCGTGATCAGAATTACAGGAAGTTGTTTCGAACTGAGGGAGCTCTCAATGGATAGGTCTTGAATCGATCCATCCTTTTGAAATTCCTGGTTAGTTAAGATCTGTACATTATTCTCACTATCCAATGTTCCAAAGTAAATGATATTCCGCTCATCTGTCGCAAGCACGTCTGTAATAGAGCCGAAACGTTTACTACCAGAACTCACATGTTCAAATACACGTGTTGGGTCACCATTCTGCAGGATCCGGATTGGATCATGGATATTCCAAGCGAGTTGCGCTTCCTTCACCTCGAGAGTTGTGTCCTTGTAATCTTTAATTCCCATGTATATGGCAATGGCCTTCTCAAACTCTGCTCTGGATAGGTGACGTTTCGCAGTCTTCATCCATGTATTTATCTGTTTCTCAATGTAAGTCTCCACAGTAGACTTGAAAGATATACTATGAACAAAGTTCATATAATTCTTCGCATGTGTCACGAATACGGAATAGCTGTCATTCTTTGCGTCATTCACCAAGAATGTTCTAACAAGATCATCGGATTGATCGGTAATCCAGTCTGCTTGTACATCGTGAGCCTTATATTGCTGTAACATAGCGGCAGATTCATCTAAAAGATCCTGAAATTGGCCATTTGCTGCCATTCGAGCCATTTTGCGATCATCATAGGCCTTCAATTTCGCATAGATTTGCGTAATCTTCTGTTTCTCATCACCATAGAATACATTCGGTATAGTTAATAAATTCCACTTAAAGGACTCGTCCTTATATAGATTGTTCTCAAGATTATGCTCCATTTGCTCATTAAAAAGGGTTTTAGAGTTATGGAAGTATTGGGTGAAGTCTTCGGAAATTTCATATTTAGCAGATAACTGGCGATAATAGGGTTCATAGGGGATATCCCCCTTCATATAATCACTTCGAACAGCTTGTAAGCGGGTATACACAGACATTAGTTGATCGAAATCTTTGATATCGTTCGCACGCTCAGCCTGACTATCAATCTGGCTAAGTTGAATGTTAATATCTGTAATCGGTGCCAATTCCCGTAATCGGGAAGAGATTAGTTGTTCCTTATATCGTATCGATTGATTTTGTTGAGCTTTATTATACCAGGCTTCCGCTTCAATCAGATCCTTAAGATCATACAGGCGATTGGCCTCGGTGACCGATGTAATCTTCTCCTGAATGTGATATCCCTTCATTCCAATTAGAATAAGCATGGCCGCACAGCACAATATGAGAAAATTTCGCAGGGTTATCCATCTTACCATCGTCATAGTCTTATAGCCTCTCTAACTTTCTTATTGAAAATCAGAATCCCATACATATTGCTCTTGACGGATGAGAGCTACTTCATTAGCCAAATTGCCCCATGAAGCATTTGGACGCTGTTGAATCATTCTGTACAATCGTAAGAAACGATCTTTGGGAATGTGTCTTGCATAACGTCCAATAAATTCAGGATAAGCCTCTACATATTTCTGTAATCGAATGGCAGCGCCAGCAACACTTGATAGGATGTCCATCCCATTCCCCATTTGGAGTATATGAGGTTCATAGGTAAGAATATAATGAATGGAGCTGTTCTTAATTAGGTCTCGCTGTACCTTGGCCACTTCACCGATGTAGGATGCCAAATCGGTATCGAAACTCTTTATAAGTAAGGGTTCCACTACTAAATCCATATCCTTACGTAGTACAAAGGATTGAAGAAGGACCACTTGCTGTAGACGTATTTTATCATTATGTACGAGGGTACTAATCTCCCGTAACATAACATACGTAAGGAGTTCATCTTCCTTTAAGGCGGCAACAGCAGTCTTTCGATTATATTTTAAATCCTCTAGAATCTGTGGTTGTTCTTCTTCAAATATTCTCTCCATTTCCAAAGGAACTTCGGAAGGAAGCATTCTATTCTGAAGGAACCACAGGAGAGCAATGAGTAGGATGACCGCTCCGGCACAAAGGATCATTTGTAGAGAAGTCTGACCGAAGTAAATCCCGATTAATCCAATTAAAAATGCGATAAGTCGTTGGTTTACCATGGTACGTTTAACTTTAGAGGTTGCGCGTTGACGAATAGAAATGAGTGTAGCTTTGCCGCAATGGGCACATTCCTCTTCCCACAGCACGGTGAAATGCTGACAATGACGGCATACTCTTAACTTTTCATACGCATAACGCGTCTTTATATAGGGTTTAAAAGTTACAGCTCTCTTTTTAGTCATGGCGCTCACCCTCATGGTTTATTAGGGACAAAAGCTTCATATCTAGTTCATCGGAAGAAGGGGTATATTTACGGTGTTTCATATATACAGATGACTTGATAGCAATAAAAAGAATCAAAACGCCTAAACAAACGTATGTAATCATGATCGGATTCCCTTCTTGTTTAGTATAAGCCAGCATTTTTCCATGATACATTGAACTTTGAAAGGTTTAATTATATCATAATGTCATACTAATGGTAGAATTTAGACAAAGTAGCGGCATAAACTTAATACTTCTAGGCAAATATTTTAATGTATGTTAAGGGTTTCTTAAGAGGTTCTTAAGACTTTTCACCTAGAGTGGAATAGATGAGCATCCTACTCGTACTTCATCTCATAATAAAGGGGTATAACTATGCTTCAAAGAAATCAACTCACACTCCGTATATTGGTAGTCATGTCGATATTATTACTACCATTCTCGTATGTATTTAGAATACAGGAAGTTGCAGCTGCAGATCAGTCTTCACATATTGATGCCATGTTAGTCGTAGATGCAAGTAATTCTATGAAGAAAAGTGATCCTAACAAAATAGGTAACGAAGCGATGAAAATGTTCATTGATATGTTATCTGTTCAAGGGGACAAGGTTGGAGTTATCTCGTATACGGATCAGATCCAGCGAGAGAAAGCGCTGCTTGAGATTCAATCAGCTGCGGATAAAGAAGATTTGAAGAAATTCATAGATCAGCTCGATCGTGGAGCCTATACGGATACAGCTATCGGAATAAAGGAAGCTGTTAAAGTATTGCAACAAGGATCCGATGCTAGTCATGAACCCATGATCGTACTACTAGCCGATGGAAACAATGATCTTAACGAGGCTACTGGCCGAACAGATCAACAATCGGCACAAGAGTTAGATCAAGCGATTGTCGATGCCAATAAAAGTGGTATTCCGGTATATACCATTGGTCTGAATGCGGACGGTAAATTAAACAAGGATGCTTTAGCTGAGATTGCTGAGAAAACAGGAGGTAAGGCGTTTTCCACAAATACAGCGGATGATTTACCGCAGATATTAAGTGAAATATTTGCGAGTCATCAGAAACTTAAGATTGTTCCAATACAGTCGATGACAGGGGACGGAAGCTTTCAAGATGTAACGATTAATGTCCCCAATGATAATGTACTGGAAGCTAATATTTCTATCATGTCAGCCCAATCCGTAGAAGTCAAATTAACAGATCCGACAGGAGCGAGCAAGTCCATTCCTGCCAAAGATATTCTTTATTCCAAATCCAAAAGTTATACGTTACTTAAGCTAATAAGTCCAGTAAAAGGGGATTGGAAGCTTCAAGTGAAAGGTGTAGCTAAGGACAAAATCGATATTAATCTAGTGTTCAATTATGATATTGAACTTACGATGGATCCTCTTCCAAGTAGCACGTATAAAAAGGGTGATAAGATCGATATCACAACTTATTTTACAAGTAATGGTCAAAGGTTACAAAATAGCACCCTTTATAAGAATATGAATGCTAGGCTAGTGGTGAAAGATATGGATACGGGTGCGACAGAAGAAGTAGCACTGTCTAGTCCAGGAGATCAGTTCAAGGGGACCTATAAGGTTATCGATGCACATGATTATGAACTCACAGTCATCGCGGAAGATAAAAGCCTTTATCGGGAATCCCCTGTCGTGAAGATTAGTGCTAAGAAGGGTGGAGCCACTGCTACAACTCCAAGTAAGACAACTCCTGTAACAGAGGACGAGAAGAAGGATTCGTTCCCCGTCATGCCCGTAGTTCTTGGGGCGATTGGACTTATAGCGGTCCTTGCAGCAGCATACTTCATTCTTGCAGCTGTGAAGAAAGCCAATAAAGGCTTTGTCGGCCAAATGATCATCGAGATTCGAGATGAGAATACCGGTGAGAAGACGCATCCGCAATATAAGAAATTGAATGGCTTCAAAGGAAGGATCACTCTCCATCAGTTGTTACAGTTAGCACCAGAACTGAAGGAAACAGAGAAGATCCTTTTCATCCCAAGTAAGAATGATCGAATCATGATCAAGAATGGATCAACCGTGAACATTGAGAAGTCAGGACGCGTTATTGATGCTAGTAACGGATATGAATTAAAAGGCGGAGATCGCATTACCCTTTCTCTACAAAGTGTAGATAAGACGATCATGTTGGAATATCTAGTGTGAGTATAAGATCGAAATGTTTAATGGAGCAACAAACATTAGGATTGCGTATGTCCGCTACGATGACGGATTGTCCTTACGATCGCTGTTGCCCTTAGAATTCCTGATTATATAAAACCCTTTTAGAGGTAGAATTCGAACGTCAAAGCATATGCTTTCGAAGTAGTTTTCCTACGGAAAACTTGTAGGCGAACGCTAGCGCTTCTACAAGACAATTCCGTCCTCTTCGCTACTTCTACGCGATCCATAAGTTTTCCGCAAGTATTAAGGATTTTGAGCTTAAATAGATGGATTGTAGTATAAAAGACCAAGAATATGCTTACGAAGTGAGTTTTACTTCGTAAAACTTAAGATAATGCTTACGAAGCAAGCTTTACTTCGTAAAGCTTTTAGGGGGAAATACAATGAAGCCAGTGGTTAGGGAACATATTCAGCAATTGGACGTTTCATTAGGTGGGGGGATTGTCAGCGATAAGATCCGCGTGGATACGATTGATAATCCAATCCTCATTATTGGGCTTGGAGGTACTGGTATTGATGCATTGCTACGACTGAAATATCAGATTAATCGTAGATTTAAGCTGCCGGAAGATCCATTGTCCAAGAAGAAACGTGATAAACCGGATAATGTGGAGTTCTTAGCTTTTGAGACGAACGAACAAGATCGTGGGAAGAAGTATAAGGGTGTTGGACTCGATCCAATCAATGAGTTCGTGTTACTCTCGAATGCGGAGATCGGTGGATTGCTACAAAATCGTAGTGTTCTAGAACCCTATATTACGGATTGGTTATCTCCTGAGATGAGTATTACAGATGGTATGAATGGGGCTGCAGGGGTTCGTCAAGCAGGACGTTTACTACTATTTACGAAGATCAATCAAGTTGTTCAGGCTATTGATAAGAAGATTAAGACGTTGTCTGTTGGTACCAATAAGAAACTCATGGTGTTTATGCTTACGGGATTATCTGGGGGTACCGGTAGTGGTTGTTTCTTGGATATCGCCTATATTGTGAGAGGTATTATTGAACGTGACCATGGTTCAGCAGGGATTGACCGTGTGAACACACTCGGTTATTTGTTTACACCAGATATTAACTTGGCCAATAAGAGCTTGAGTGAACATACGCGTGAATATATCAAAAAGAATGGATATGCCGCTCTGAAAGAGCTGGATTATTGGATGAATGTGGACAGCCGTGGGGAACGATTCCAGCAACGTTATGGGAATATTCTGACGGTTAACTCGCCACTTCCACCTTTTAATCTATGCCATTTGATCTCAGCAACGAATACCGAAGGCAAGCTACTAGAGAATGCTTATGACTACTGTATGAATGTAACGGCTGAGAACATTACGAACTTTATGGCTAGTGAAGAGAAGGCGTCGGGCGAAGAGTTCGCCATTCATGACTATATTAGTAACATTAGTACGAATATTGCACAGATGAACAAGATGTATCCAGCGAACTACGATTATAATATTATCGGTGCTTCCTCTGCGGTATTACCGATTGAAGAGATGACGACGTATCTAGCATTTCGGTTGTTTGGTAAGATGGAGAAAATGTTCGAGAAAGCGCCGAGTCAAGACGATGTGGAGACTTTTGCCCGTAAGTTAGGGATTGACCTTGATACGATGGTGAAGACTTTCGAATCTCGCGTACCTGAGCCACTTCCAGGGTATGAGAATAGTGAGCGCATGAGTTATAGCAATGTCGTGAAGAATCAGGTTATTAGTATGGATACAGAACTTGAACAGAATTTCTTGGCTCGTGCTCGTGAAGAGTATATTAAAGCTAAGAAGCAGCTACCAGGTGAGATTGTAGGACAGTTCACGGATCAGATTCGCCGAATATTCCTACATCCAGAACAAGGGCCATTCTATGTTTCAAGACTGATTTATACGGAAAAAGGCTTCAGCCTACTCAAAATGTTACTCTCCTATATCGAGACATTGCGAGAGAACCTACATCGGATTCCAAGAGATATTGAAGTTGCAAGAGAGCAAGCTGACGATAGACTCGGTGATGCTAAGAGTGCATTTGTGTCCAAAGATAAGAAGAAGAATATCTATATCGAAGCGAAGATTAATGAATATTGGCTTCAAGCAGATGTTGAACGTACAGAGCAGATGATCGAGTTCTATGAAGATTTATATGAGCTATTAAACAATGAGAATACGCGCATTTATAACGTATATACCGAAATATTGAATGCATTGAATGCTATTTTTGAGAAAAATGGTGAAATCCTGATTAAGGGTGACGAGCAGGCCGATCATAAGGGCAACAAAACATACTATTGGAACCTTGTGAGCGTGCCAGACATTTCGAAAGTCATTGGTAAAATGATGGAAAGTAAAGATGTGGATGATCTTATACGTGATTTCACGTTGGAATTGTTGAATCATTCGAATCAATGGGTTAGAGAACAAGAAGTAGACATCGTAAGTTCGATCTCGGAGTTTCTTGGAGATAAATTCGGTGATCTGATTACGCAGTCGATGGAGGATTTCTTGATCATGAAATTCGGTCACGAGGAGTCTATCGAGAAATTTGTTGAGCGTAATATCGCAAGTAAGTTGGATGAGGAAGCTGTTCCTGTGTTCCACCTGAGTAATAGTTCAGGCAATCTATATTTCCCTTCATGGGGATTTGTATCTGTCCCTGTTGGGGCACCAAGCATTCTTAAAGGAATTCGCAATTACCAGGATAACTCCATTGGGAAATCTCATTTCACTGTAAAAGAGAGCCAAGTGAAGAACCGTATTTTCTGGTTAAATACAAAGAATGGTGTGCCGTTGTTCGTCTATACACCCCTTAAAGTATATGAAGAAAGTTATGAACGAACGATTCTAGATAAAGAAGGTATTGGACGCCACTTGGTACAGACAGATAAAGCGAACTGGACCTACCTTCCTTCACCAATTCCAGAGAGATCTTGGGGCGATACGTATCTGAATACGCGTGTTCAATCCTACAATGCTCGTGTTCGTTCTGAATTCACTAAGGCACTGTCGCTGAAAGTAATTATTGAGAAAGACATCGATCATAATACAAGTAATCGATTCGCTGTCGTCATGACGAAACCGTTCGATCTGAATGATTACCTTCGTGGATACGATCTGCAACTAGATTCGGCTAAACCTAATCTTGGGGAAGTAAAGCGTGCTCTGATTGATTTGAAACGTATCCTTGTACAGGGACTTGAGAAGGTATCTAGTAAAGATATATTCGGTAGTATTTCAGAAGATTTAGCGAAAGAAAACTTAATTCGTACGCCTGAACTTATTACGCGTGTACGAGAAGAGTTAGCTAAGTATGCTATCATTAGCGCAAAAGCTACTGAATTCGAACAATTAATGAACCAGCACCAAGACGAAGAGAAATGGCTTGATCAATTCATTGAAGTACTATATACAGAGACTATTACGAAAAAGGGTGCGCTCTACGTCTATGATCGTGATCCTGAGGAAGAAACATGGGAACCTTTTGCTAATCTGATGAAGAGTCATAATTATGTTGAGTTCGAAGTGTTCGGGCACTTCCATAATCTTGATGAGAAAAGTAAGAGCACATTGTTGCGTAAAGCAGCACGTCGAGGTACGGAACTAACAGCATCAGAAGACATTACCGCTCTAATCACGAAGTTAGATGAATTGTATGAAGTTTTCCTTAACGGTCGGGATCAGTTGGAATATGAGAAGATCGAACTGGCAAATGGAGAAGAAACGTATCAATTCTACAAACAGATGTTATCTAAATTAAACGATATTCGAAGAAAGTTGAAATAATCATGAAGGAACTACTAGAAAAGTACGCTACGGAATATGCCATTGCAGAAGAGAAGCTTGATGGACGAGAAGATGATCAGAGCAGCATTCACTACCCTGCTGTGTTTGTGTTTCTCGGAGACAAAGTGTCTGATGCGATTGAACCTATTATGGCCATTCATGATAAGAAATGGGACAATAGCGCGGGTGTAATGTACGTACACATTGCTTCCGAGGGTCAGAAAGAGAGTGACCATAGCGATAAAAATGATAGTTCCGTTAGTTCCCTGAGTTCTTCGGGTGATCTATCATCAGGTTATCGTTCTGGCTCTCTGTCGGGCACTGATCGTGAAGGCGTACTTACTCATCCGCGTCTGACTCGGTTCGAACTACCTCGGCCAACAGAGATGGGTGCAAGTTCTATCACTAGTGAAGGCACCTGTACTGCAAGTGGAAGTACAAGTACAAATGCAATTCCCAATGTAGGTGCACATACAGGTGTAAGTCCAAATATAGGTGGTGCTAAGAGCTTACGTAAAGATCAATATAAGAGCTTTTATGAGAATGAACACCATTTATTTGAGTTGAATCGGACTTTACGAAAGGTTAGTCATAACATAGCGGATTTCGGTCGAATGTATTCTTCCTTCGATCGAATCCATCTTACTTTCATTACGCGGGTCGATGACCCGCTTAATGTGTTCTTACCGGAAATATCGTTATTAACCAAATCCATCTTTAGCCAGTCTTTTAAGTCTGTGCAGATGGATTTGTATGGGTTAATTAGCGAGAAAGAGGTCGAAGCTTTCGGATACAGTCATTCGGTAGGTGTAGCTTTTCTTCGTGAACTCGAATACATGCAACAAAATGACTTTACATTCTCAGCCAATCTTCATGTTACCGAGGATGGGATATCGATTCCTGTGACGCATGCACCGTCTCCACTTTTTGAATTGGTATATTTATTGTCCGATAAGAATGAACGTGGGATTTCCTCATTCGATGAAATGCAGGACAACTACGAGATTATCTGTCACGTCAATTTGCTGAAAAACCGTAAGCTGAAGGATGTTCAGCATCAATCAAGCAATCGGAACTATAATAACATGTCTTTTAAAAGTAATATCAAGTCAGATTCAGGTCGGGAAGGGTTCGTATCTGCGGGGTTCTCCAAAGTGAAACGTCCCAACCAATCGATTGCACTGACGGTGTTGTACCATTTCTATAAACAAATGGTTACTCGCATGAAGACGGGTATTCAGTTAACCAATAAAGAAAAATTAGCATTCTTCGGGATTGATTCGCAGGCAATATCTAATAGCGTAAAAGCGACGATGCCAGATGAAAGTAAGCTAGAAGAGATGACTGGTATTATGATGCATCAGACAAGCTTTCATTCGTTGAAACGGATGTCGCTTCGTGAAGCGGAATATGAGCTGTATGGTGAGGGATGCGAGGCGTATTTCCGTGACAATTATGTTAAAGAAATTCAAGCTCGCTTAGAACATGTTCAGACAGGTGAGGAATTGTCGCAAGCGGTTAAGAAACAAATCCTTGATCGACCGCAGATTGAATTCTTCCAAGTAGCGGAATGGAGCGATGATGCAGGTCAATCGGGAAGTGTGATGGAGGATTTACGAGGCACTATTCGTGACACAACGAATGAGCTACAATCAGCGAAGGCCGAGCTTGAGCAATGTTACCAGGGAATAGTGGAGGAACAATCTTTCTCCCGACTGCCACTTATGGATAAGCATAATTTGCGAAGCTTTATTCGATTTTTCCTCGATGCAATATATCGAAGAAAACTTTATATTTTACAATTAGAAACCGAGCTTAAGTTACATCAGCGTGTGGAAGCCGAGCTGGGTCGCATGCATAAGCATTATAAACAGCAAGTGGATCAGATGGAGAGACTGGAAGGCACCTTACGTGCTGCAGCTCTGGAGAGCATTCGTACCGCGGATGACTATATTGGGCAGAATATTATGGAGTACTACGAAGTTGTGACCGAGGATGTTGTACGAGAGATTGAGGCGAAGCGTGGTACGTCAGTCTTTTTCGAAGATCGATATCTGGGGAGTGTGACGCAACTACTGGATGCCGGATTGGACCAATTGGTAGCGAAACTCATTCACATCTGTCGTAATCATATCCTAACTGCAGAACCTTTTGCACAGACTTTTGAAGAGGAATTGTTACGCCGTGCTAATGTCACGATAGATTATAGTAACACTCAAGTATTGTCTAAAGATGAGTTATTTAAGAAATTATATCGAACTTTGGAGGACCATGCTGCGATTAATGTGCGGTTGTTGGATTACACGCAGGAACATCGCTATGAAGAGAAATATTTCTTTGGAGATTCAGAGAGCGAATTTATTCGCTACTCGCTTGAGGCTGATGATACATCGCGTATCTATAAACTGGGTTATGTTCATGAGCAGCGGAGTAGCGGAGTTGAGAAGTTGAATTTAATGGGTGGGTTCCATATTGAGGACCTCATGTATTATCGGAATGGTAAAATGTATTATGAAACTTACCTAGAGAACGGCTATGAATTCCATGGCCTGGATCCGAATCTACTTCCCGAGCTTCGCTAATTGAACGATAATAATTCATGTTGAAAAGGTGGTTGGAAAATGCAACGAAAAATAAATCTTCTCATGCTGTTGTTCAGCCTTATTGGTGGTGTCATTGGTTGCGTAATAGGAGAAGTTATACTGGGCCGTTATTATGGAGAATTACCAAGTATCATCGTGGTAGGGTTATATTGTGGAGTTGTTGCTTTATGTATCGTTCTCATGTGTCTTATTGCTGAGATGATTGATCCTCGTTTAAATGGTCCCTCTTGGAGACAACGGTATGTTAGTTCTTCATGGAAACTACTTGTACCTGCAACGTTAGGACTGTTATTCGTGCTGGGACTTATACTTGAACTTCTGTATGGATTGAATATAGGAAGCGTTAAACCTGTTAAAGATATTGTACTCGTAATCGATAATTCTGGTAGCATGCGGGAGACGGATCCGAACAATGGACGTTATGAAGCGGCTAAGAGTCTTATAGGACAAATGGATAAAGATAAACGAGTAGCTATCGTTGAGTTCAGTGATGATGCGAAGTTGGTACAGCCTTTTGTTTTAGTAGATAGCCCCGCGGTTAAACGCCAGGTTTCTACAACTATTGATACGCTTGAAGCAGGCAATGGTGGAACCGATATTGCTCGTGCACTTCAGGAATCGATGCTACACATTAACGGCACATCAGATGGTGAACGCGGAACGATGGTTATCCTTCTCTCGGACGGTTTCAGTGACATCGATTTGAATACCGAACTTGTTGATTACGAACAGCAGGGTGTCGTCATTAATACGGTTGGCATGAGTGCCGTCAACTCGGATGGTTCGAGATTACTTAATGAGATTGCTAATCGAACTCATGGAGAGTTTATCGACGTAGATAATGTAGATAATCTATCCTTCGCATTTCAACGATTATATGACAAAATCGGAGATCGCACGCTCATCACAGAACGGACGGGATCGACACAAGACAACACCTACTATGCAGTGTTAAGGATTGTGTCCATTATCCTAATAGGTGCAGCCATTGGAGTATCTCTCGGTCTAGTATTTGATAACCGCTATCTGGCGCGGAGCTTCGGTATTGGGGGGAGCCTAGCTGGGATCCTTGCAGGGATCGTGTTAGAATTTGGGTTGTCAGGACAATCACCGGAAGATAGTCTGATCCGTTTATTGGCCTGTCTTATCATAGCGGGTATCATTGCTATCTTTACATTAGTTGTACCTGTGAAAGAAAATGGCCGTATACAAGAAGGTAGACATCGACCCGGACATGCGGGCGTAATTACAGATGGAAATGAGCGAAAGAAGAATAGTAGTAAAGGATTTTAGTCGTAAGGGGGTAAGTGGGTATGCAATATATCCATGCGGATATAGACACGCCAATCATACGTGAACTGGTACATCAAATGGACGAAGATCGCTGTATCCTAAGATGGCGTTGGCCTGAAGGTGTTCAGGCAGTCTACATACATCGTGCTGCATCGGATGAAGCCTTGTTGGAACAACCAGCAATCCATAGCCTAAAGCTGTACACTAGAGATGAGTATAAGGCGAACAATGGATACCATGAGCGAGTTCAGGGCATTGGTGGCAGGGTGTATACGGTGTTTGCATGTTCAAGGGATCATGGTGAACCCGTTCTCATTGTTCAGGAGGATGGACAGAATCGTAAAGCCATCAGTACCGGAAGAGCGCGGATTAAATATTCGATTAAGCAGAAGCATGGATTATTCCAGAAAAATAAAACCATTCAAATGCGGGTGACCACAGAAGTCCCCGTGGCAAAAGACGTTCTATGCTACGTGAAGAAACAGGGTAGTTATCCATCTAATAAGTCAGATGGAACCGTGTATCCTTTCGTGCAACATTTCGAAGCAGGCAAGACCATCCTGCCCGCAATCGAGGTAGGCAAGAACGACTTCGTCCGTATATTCTTCACTGACGGCCCTACGTACGGCCAGTTGTACGAGTTAATGCCGGAGTAGGGAAGAAAGCAGAGTAGTGATGTAATAAGTAAAGTATTGTATCTGTAAATTGACCGGAATAGGCGAAGCATGAAGGTCCATGCTTTTAAGGAAATGACGACGTAAGTTTTGAGAGGTATGTTTACTGAGAATAATGGCTAATGCTGGCTGCAGCGAAGGGAGCGGAATTGTTCTGTAGAAGCGTTAGCGTTCGCCTTTGACCTCGGATTTCTACCGCTAAGAGCGGTATATAATCAAGAAATCCGAGGTCAACAGCGATCGTAAGAACAATCCGTTACCGTAGCGCCACCCATCCACACCATTATCTTCAGTCACAAGAGGCTCACAACTTTAAGGAGGAAGCATATGGGGATTTTCGATATGTTCAAAAAGAAACCACAAGCGGAACCGAAGCCGCTGTTCTATGATATTGTATGTCCGTATTGTTTCGAGAAATTCACACCAGAAGCCGTCGTATTTCGTGCGGCGCATCATCGTGAGGATGACGAGAATTATGCATTAGGGGAAGATGATGAATTGAATCGATACCGCGAGCGCTTCGGACTTGACACGGTAGATGACATTGAAGCGATCATCCATCCGAATGACATTCCAGAGGAACATCAGATCTATTCAGATAATGTTCTAGTTGGGCTAAACGACCGTTATGGTGTGCTTACCCGTAGAAGACTGTGCCCGAAGTGTCACAATGAGTTGCCTGTTACTTCTGGTAAAGTACCGAGTAATATTATCTCCATCGTGGGTGCATCGCAAGTGGGCAAGTCCGTGTATATGACGGCCCTGATTCATACGCTACAGAATACAACAGCGGATCACTTCGATGCGGCTTGTATGCCATTGAATGCGGAGATTAGCCGTAAGTTCCGAACGATGTACGAAGAACCATTGTTTGAACGTGGCGATCTGCTAGCTTCTACGCAAAAAGAGAAGATGCAAGAGCCATTTATTTTTCAATTTGTATTTAAAGATGAGACCAAGCCACCACTTACCCTTGTATTCTTTGATGTAGCGGGTGAGGGTATGGTCGATCAAGATTATTTAGGTCTACATGGTCAGCATATTAAGAATTCATCGGGAATTCTGTTCATGGTTGATCCATTACAAATACGCTCGATCCGCGAGAAGATTCGAATTAAATTCGGAGATACCGAAGGCGGATGGGTGTCCCAATATGATGAGCCGCGTGATGTGGTGCTCACGATGTTCGGAGACTTCATTGCCTATGAAGATAAAGGGAAGACGGATATTCCAACCGCTGTCGTTCTGACGAAGAGCGATATGTTACATTCGTTGAAGGACGAAGAGGGCGAGTATATCAAGTCGAATAGTAATGTTTTTAATAATATGATTCATCGTAAATGGCTTAATTTGACGGAGTTCGAGAATATTGACGGGGAAATCCGCCATTTCATAGAGAAGGTCGATCGGCCGTTTAAAGGAACGATGGATGTGTATTTCTCCAATACAGCGTATTTCGCAGTGTCAGCACTGGGTAGTAACCCCGTTGACCAGAAGTTACAAGGAGTGGCAAGTCCGGTTCGGGTGGATGAACCGTTCATATGGCTACTCTATCAACTAATGTATATTGAGGGGAGAGAGGAATAGTGGAGAACACGACTCCCCAACCTATTCAACAGCAGCTATATACTCGGGAGCGGCGAGGGATCTTTCGATCAACGGAAGGATTCGATACGATCGCAAGATCGAAGGGGTTAGATCATTCTTTTATCAAAAAAACACTTCATCCTTTCTGCGCATACGATGCACCAGCTGAATTGTATGCACGTGGTGAGAAAGATGAGACTGTGTACCCCGATGCGTTGCATCTGTATCATACGGATAACGGTCAGACGATTATTGGACGTAGTGTGTATCAATCGGCAGATTTCACGGGACTTCGGAGTGCCTTTTTTACACATAACTATATTATTCCTAGCGAGCGTTCAGACGAGGTTTTATGGGATTATTCAGCATGGCTACATGCGGATTTCGCTGAAACATATGATATTGAACAAGGGTTGGATATACCTGAGTTAATCGAGGTACCTGTTAAGGGGTCAATTAGATCTGTGAATGCAGCGAGCATTCTTGCCAGTCTAAATATCGATGAGAAGATGTTCAAGCAACTATTGATCGCAGTGATGATAGCTACTACAGGTAAGAAAAAAGTATATATCGCGCTAGATGTACCAGCTGAACAGATATCCACAGTTGCGAAGCAACTACTTGAAGTGATATATGCCAGTATACCGTATGCTTTTCGCAAGTTACTGGGGTTCTTAACGTATGCTAATGAGCCTCAGAGTAAAAAAGGAATTCATATCATGTTCGTCGAGAGAGGGAGTCTTCGCCCGGGCGATCGAAATGTCGAGAAGGACTTCACATTTGATCTTGTGTCGAAGCGGGTGCTGAATGTCGATATCGACCCCTCGAAACAGCCCTATTTAGATTTCGCTTGGAGTAATCTAGGTCGTCCCAATCGTGCAGAGAGTTTCTATCAGTTCGCTGATGAGATGCTGGCAGATATGGATATGATGCGGAGAACAGCCATTTCTAGCTACAATGAGTTGTCTATCTTTTATCAGATTGAGGAAGGCAATGAATCACTGTTTGTAAATAATAAAGGAACCATATTACGTGGATTATTGGAGTATATGCCAACACCAGATGCGTTATCTAGTAAAGTGCGTTTGAATGATATTTTCCTCGCGCG
This sequence comes from Paenibacillus sp. Y301, assembly GCF_059445505.1. Taxonomy (NCBI): domain Bacteria; kingdom Bacillati; phylum Bacillota; class Bacilli; order Caryophanales; family Paenibacillaceae; genus Paenibacillus; species Paenibacillus sp. Y301. Next base: position 56,776 of record NZ_JCAIUL010000022.1, read on the forward strand.
ATTTGATCAAGAGTTCGATGCTATTAAGCAGGGGCAGTTGCCAGATCTCGTTATTGTGGAAGCATTTAAGGACTATTACCGTGTCTGCGGTAAGCATAATGAAGCCAAAATTGTTAAATATCTCATGGTCGCCATTAGCCATGCTATCTCGTCGAAGCGCAAAGAGGCGATCTCTTCCTTTTATAAGGTGATCGAGAGTAATCCGCGTCTGAGTAAGGCTTTTTTCGATATGGTATTAAGCAGTGGTTTCACGAAGCAACTATTTGAACCGTATATACTAGAGAAGTATATGAAAGCATCTAGAGTTAGTGATGTTATGCAATTGGTTGGGGTATGGGGTAAGAACCATCCTGTGGTAACTCGAAACATCTATTTCGTTGATCTAGCGAAGTCCCAACTACTAGCGAAGTTACGTAATGAGTCGGACCCGGTGACCGCTGTCAATAATCTGTTGGAGCAGCAACGGAAACTCGAAAGAGAGTGGGAAATTCCACAAGGACCCGGTACGCTGATTCCTGATTTCGAGTTAATGGACCAACTTGCTTACGTGGTGAATCTCTTTTTATTAACAGAGCTAGATTTGGGTGTATTGACGAAACAACAGCTATTAAATATTAAATTTCTAAAAGAACGCAAAGAAGTAAAGTCATGGGCGGCTAAATTTGATGCTCGAATTAAGTCTCAAGCGGCAGTCATGTTGGCAGCCTATGCATGGTTCAGTTATGACCATCCTGACGAGAGCGTATTTGATGGACTCAGCCCCATGGAGCTAGATCGTGTACAACAAATGGGTTGTCGTTGGTTAGAAGATCAGGTTATACCTGAGCAATTCAGTCATTTGGCGCTGGCTTTCTATCAAGGTGGACAAGCTGGAGTCAATTACTCGGGACTGCTGAATTTTATTCGGAGACATGCTAAAGATCATGAAGTTGTATATCAATTCATTCAATGGTCTGCGGGACAGCATATGTTCACTGGAGAAAGAGGTCTTATTCCGGCGTATGCTTCAGCTATTCTTTCTTATTTTAAAAATTATGATAGAGAAGCCTTTAAGAAGAAGGATCTAGTGAAGAAGTACTTTCACGCTGCGAAACCTAAACTTAAATCCGTATATGCCAAAGTTGAAATTGAGTTGTCTACACCTTTCGTTAAATTCATTCGCCGCAATCGTAAACAGTTGATTCGTACTTCTGTATTTGCAGGGATTTTACTTGTCGTCGTGGTTGGTGGCCTATTCGGACTCAAAGCAGCGGGTGTATTTGATAAAGAACCGGAGATTGTTGCGACTCCAATGCCTCCAGTTGAAGGGACACTTACACCTGATGTTATCTCAGATGATATTGTGGCATATGCAGAAGCGGTAAAATCTGCGGAGGGTACAGTAGAAGGAAGTCAGCTTGTCTTCTTGTTCAAGGATGCCGGAACTTGTAAGGCTTTTGATGCTAGCAGTATTACACTTGCGTCAACGGATGGTACTACTCCGAAGGTTCTGGACGGCTTAACGCCTAAAGTTAAATGTGAAGTAGGGGTAGATCCAGACACAAGTGTTGATGATAATAGTACCGCTGTACCGGATGCTGGGACGGCAACGAGTACTGAGGACGTAGGCGCTGGGGATGCCAATAAGGTGTCTGATCCATCTGGATCTGGAGATGTAGGTAAAGAAGCAGATACAGCAGATCAGAGTGCTGGAGATACAGCTAAGGATGTAGATACAGCTAGTAAGGAACCAGGAGATACAAGTAAGACTGATGATACAACAGATCAAGTAACCGGAGATACCGATAAGGACGCTGTGGCTACAGGTAAAGACTCAGAACCAACGGGGGATGGGGTTACAGGTAAGGGATCTGAGACTACGGATAAGGTAGACGGGGTTACAGGAACCAAGGGTACTACTGGTTCAGTAGAAGGAACGACGGAAACAGAGAAACCTACACCTACCTTAAACTTAGCGGATTACAAGAACTCGGTTACAGTGGCCATACCAGATTTCGCGACGGATAAATTGATTGGTAGAGATATTATGATAGGCACAGAGTCTTTCAAACTAATAGAGAAACCTACGTTGTTAGGACAGTAGATGTTAAAGTTCTGTGGTAAGGACAGTGGATGTAAAGTCCTCAGATGAAAGATTTCAGCCTTTGTGGTCTGATTTCTTCAAGCATTCGCTCAAACCTCACGTAGATAAGACAACAGAGAGGATGTAAGGAACATGGAGAAAGCAACGTTTGCTGGAGGATGCTTCTGGTGTATGGTTACACCTTTTGAGGAATTACCGGGTATTCATGGCATTGTATCTGGATACATCGGAGGTACAACAGTGAACCCAACCTATGAAGAGGTTAAAAAAGGAACGACAGGTCATTATGAAGCGGTGCAGATCACATTTGATCCAGCCCTTTTTCCATATGAACAGTTGCTTGAACTCTACTGGCCACAGATCGATCCCACCGATGCTGGTGGGCAGTTCCAAGATCGAGGAACACAGTATCGCACAGCGATCTTCTATCATAATGAAGAACAACATGCAGCTGCACTTGCGTCTAAAGAGCAGGTAGCTACAAGTGCTAGATTCAGTGGTCCAATTGTGACGGAGATTATCCCAGCCGTAACGTTCTACGAAGCAGAGGAATATCATCAGGACTATCACCATAAGAATCCCAAGCATTATAAGGAAGACCGCGAACAATCGGGGAGAGATCCTTTTATTGCGAAGCATTGGGGTGTGTAGGTAGGGTGCTTGGATAAATAAGAGATTAAAAAGATAATAATATGAAACCATTTCAAACCAATGGACTTGCGGTAGCACCGGAAGGCAGATTGCTCTAATGAGCGATCTGTCTTTTTTTTGAAGTATTAAGAGGTACATGTTCCACACACTACACATTTATTACATTTCTCGAAGAGGCGGTTACCTCGCTAGCCTAACCACCTAAAGGACGACAAAACTGATTGCTTTGTTCAAGTTTGTGAGGGTGGAACATATCAATGAATTGGAGGATAATGGAATGAGTGGAGCGAATGTATATTCATCAAGTCAATATGTTATGTTGGATTGCGCCGAGAATGGTGATGTGATTGTAAAAACGCCATATATTGAGGATTGGATTAAGCGGATTAGAAGTGTTCCCGGTCGGAAATGGAATGCCGCTGATAAATGCTGGGTGATTCCTGGGACGAAATCAGCCATTCTATTACTGTGTAATGTATTGAGGGAAATGCCTGTAGAGTTGAGAAACACTCAATTGGGAGAGCAGTTTCCAGAACTATTACAGCTTCAATCCGGGGATGAGAAGGCTGCATTGCAAAGACTGAGTGAGAGCTTAAAATTGAAAGGATATAGCCTCAAGACTCAAAAAGCATATATCGGTCACGCTGAACGCTATTTACGAACGCTACCGATTCCGTTAAGAGATGCTGAATTTAAGCATACACGGGAGTATTTACTGAATCTGTACGAAGAGTCTCGATCATCTTCTTATGTGAACCAAGCGGTAAGCGCTCTTCGGTTCTGGCATGTTACGGTATTAGGACGTAGTGATTTGAAACAATGGATTAGGCCAAAGCGACAAAAGAAACTTCCCGTGGTCCTTTCTACAAGTGAAGTAGCTAGATTGCTGAAGTCCGTGGAACATGTAAAACACCGTACTTTACTAGCATTGATCTATTCCTCTGGTATACGAATAGGTGAAGCTGTACGTTTAACCAAACAGGACATCGACCCTGAACGTAAAACCATTCATATTCGTCAGGGAAAGGGAGCTAAGGATCGATTCACAGTTCTCTCTACTGCAGCTTATACGCTACTACAGCATTACATGGATAATCAACCTATAGTCGGTTATTTGTTTCCTGGAGGGAAGGGTCTTGATCATCACCTATCGGAACGTTCTGTGCAACATGTATTTGAGAAAGCCATACAGAAGGCAGGAATAACTAAGCCCGCAACAGTTCACACATTACGGCATTCTTTTGCGACTCACTTACTTGAGAATGGCACAGATCTTCGCTATATTCAGGAACTGCTAGGTCACGCAAGCTCTAAGACAACCGAAATCTACACTCATGTCAGCATCAAAGATATCCGTCGCATCCAGAGCCCACTGGATCGTATGACAGATCTTGTAGAAGACGAGTAGCTTCGTCTATCACACTACGAGAGGTATATATACGAATTCACCTATCTAGCTGTAGAGGAGGGATAGATGAGTTCGTAGATTAGTAGTTATACGCAACCCCTTTGAGATTGATAACCCAATGAAACCTAGTAACAACAAATAAATAAAGGTGATAGATCAGATTAAATCAAGGATAATAGAAGGAAGAGAAAAATCATAAATGAATGAAAT
>NZ_JCAIUL010000023.1:0-58460 GCF_059445505.1 Paenibacillus sp. Y301
AGACGATTGGCAGACCGGCTTGGGATTCAGGCTCCCTCACTGTACTGGTACTTCAAGAGCAAGCAGAATCTCTACCAGCGTCTTGCCAACCAGGTATCGAAAACGATTCTGGAGGAGTTCCACTCTGAAGGGGACTGGAAGGAGCAGCTGACGGGGCTTGCAGTAACGGTACGGAGTGTGCTCAACCGGTATCCCTGCTCCACGCAACTTATGATGATGACGCTACCCCACGAACCGGACATTATCCGATTCACCAACCGTATGCTACTCTGCGTGGAATCAACGCCACTTGAGCAAGAGCAGAAAATGCAAGTGATTACTACGCTTGTGAACTATGTCTACTACTTCGTCCTAGACGATTATCAGCATGAGCGCAATGTCTCCGCTATTCTTAAGGAGGATGCGGGAGCAGATCCGGGTGAGGAGATGATTGGACTTCTGGACTCTATGAGCGAGACGGATTCGGGACTGTTCCGGAGGATGTTCACGAACGGGCTGTTCGAGCTGATGGGGACCGACCGAGCGTTTGAGTTCGGACTGAAGCTGATTCTGTTGGGTATTGAGCAAGTGATAAAGGAACAGGAGCAAGAGAAGTAGAATGTAAAAACCGTTTTTTCGGCTATTGGATGGTTCGCATTCGAGAGCCGCTTGATCTGAAGCGTTTGATCCTGGAAATGGCATATAGAATCGCAAAACAGCTTTTTGCCTGATAAGAGTAAACATATCTACGATGGGGAGGGAACCCTTATTCCGGGGAAGCCTTAACGCTTTATTACTGGGACAAAAGAAAATCCTTGAAGGACGCTCAGTGGCTGCAGATGCGCTGTTATTCTATCGGATTAAATATCACCATTCAGCCGATCCTCGTCGCTGACTACTTTTTGACGGACGCGGACCAACAGGCGGATATGCTTCTCATCAGCGAATCGCTCGAGGACGATACGGAGTGGGGATACCTACGATTATTTAAAGATGAGTCGAGCTTCCTGCACCGGTTTTTCAATCATGAGCAACATGCATGGCTAGGAAAGTACTTCCGCAAGTTCGTGCAACTTCCTTCACCGGAAGCGCGGGGTGAGGTCATCGATCAGATTGAGCAGAGAATGAGGGACGAGAACTGGATCTTGTGTGGTTATCACCTTAAATAAAGTATCCAAGTTTCATTCGGCGCTCAAAGGGGCTACGCAGGACTCCTTCGGCTGGGTCGATTTCTCGAAATTATGGATCAAACAATTCCCCCGTTAGTTGAGATAAGGCAGCCAATCATGGCTGCCTTATTTCAAGAAGTTGAACAGAGTCGACCAAGAGTAAAATAGCTGTCAGCCCATTCGAATATTTGGATGCAGCTTGACCAATCCCATCTCCATTCCTCCCTAGTAAGAAACAAACCAAAACTTCACCTTTTATGTAATGGAGGCTGGAGAGTTCCCTCCTGTAATCTCCGCCATCCGGTTAGATAATCTGCTTAGTAATTCACCGCCTTCTTCTCAATATTATTTCGAATAAATAGTGAGACCTGAGGAGATAATTTGGATATGGTTTATAGGTTTATTTTAAATGAATAGAGGCGGTTATATTTGTTGAGTATCATTGTTGGTTTGGTGTTATTAATGGCTCTAGCCTATTTTGGATGGTCGATTATTTGGGTAGCACCATTGGCAGCAGCCGTTGTAGCGATCATGAGTGGATTAGATTTTTTTGACATGTATACTCTGACCTATATGGATGGGTTGGTTGATTTCGTTAGGAAGTGGTTCCCTATATTCTTGTTGGGAGCAGTATTTGGTAAGTTAATGGAAGAAACCGGAGCAGCAAGTTCTGTTGCTAAGAAGGTAACCCAGCTCATAGGTAAAAAAAGAGCCATCCTGGGAGTAATCATTGCTTCAGCTTTATTGACGTACGGTGGGGTTAGTCTATTTGTAGTCGTCTTTGCTATTTATCCCATTGCACTGCAATTATTTCGTGAAGCCAACATTACGAGAAAATTACTCGTACCAGCATTTGCACTGGGAGCCTTTACCTTTACAATGACATCCGTGCCAGGTACACCACAAATACAAAATTTAATACCAATGGAGTATTTCCATACTTCCCCTACATCTGGGTTCCTTATTGGGATTGTAAGTACATTGATTATGGCAGTTGGCGGGTATCTCTGGTTAGCTTACAGAGCGAAGAGGCTTTCTGCAAAAGGTGATGTATATACAGAGCCTAAAAATGAATCTGCAAAGGATGCAAAGGAAGAAGATCATGTTCCTAACTGGATATTATCTATCATTCCGCTTGTCGTTGTAGTTGTGTTTCTGAACATTGTTAAATTAGAAGCTATATATGCTCTATTACTTGGAGTATTAAGTATTATGATTATTAATTTCAAAGATTATAAAAAGTTCGTGTTCTCTATTAATGAGGGCGGAAAAGGCTCGGTTATGGCAATTCTGAATACAAGTGCTGCTGTTGGTTTTGGGGCTGTTATAGCCGTGGTACCTGCTTTTGATCATATCACGACTTGGTTACTGAATATTTCAAGTAATCCATTAATTGCTGAGGGTCTATCCGTACAAATTATGTCAATCATTACGGGTTCTGCTTCAGGTGGTATGGGAATTGCACTTAGTACACTTGGCGATACTTTTTACAACGTTGCTCAAGAAACAGGAATTAGTCCGGATGCTTTACATAGAATAGCCGCTGTTGCTTCTGGTGCGTCAATATTCCCTAATAACGGTGCTCTATTAACGCTAATAGCTGTTACAGGACTATCTCATAAAGAAACATATAAAGATGTGTTTGTTGTTGCTTTTCTCATACCTACGATTGCATTAATAGTTAGCGTCATTATGGGTATTATAGGTCTAGTCTAAATGCAGCACGAGTGCAAGTGAAAATAATAAGGAGGAATTTTACATGGTTAACGATAAAGTTGTCATTATTACAGGTTCTGCTCGAGGTATTGGATTTGAGATTGGTAAAGAATTTGCTGCAAATGGAGCCAAAGTCGTTCTATCTGACATTAATGAAGAACAGGTTAAGGAATCGGCTAAGTCTCTTGGACAATTAGGTTTTGAAGCTATAGGCATTAAAGCTGATGTTACAAAAGAGGAAGACATCGAAAATTTAGTCAAAGTTGCGAAAGAAACGTACGGTACAGTAGATATTGTCATTAATAATGCTGGTTTACAATTCGTGTCTCCAATTGAGGAATTTCCAACAGCAAAATTTGAAATGATGCACAAAATTATGCTGATTGCACCGTTCATTATGATTAAAAACGTGTTCCCATTGATGAAGGAGCAAGGATTCGGTCGCATTATTAATGTTGCTTCGATTAATGGTTTAGTCGGATTCGCAGGAAAAGCGGCATATAATAGCGCTAAACACGGTGTAATTGGTTTAACAAAAGTGGCTGCATTGGAAGGTGCGGAACATGGTATTACCGTTAATGCATTATGTCCAGGATATGTAGATACACCACTTGTTCGTGGACAAATGGCAGATCTAGCTAAGACTCGTAATGTACCCCTTGAAGATGTGCTAGCAGAAGTTCTTCTTCCCTTGGTTCCTCAAAAGAAATTGTTAGAAGTTAGTGAAATTGCTGATTATGCTTTGTTCTTAGCAAGTGATAAGGCTCGAAGTGTCACAGGTCAAGCTGTTGTCATTGACGGTGGCTATACAGCTCAATAATAACTTTGATAAGGGCGCCTCCTCGGTGTCCTTATTTTTTTGCGTTAAGGGTATCAAACGGATAAAGAGAGTTGTATATGACCCCGTATTCAAGTCCGCGTATAGAGGGATTTACCTCCTCCCTGTCGAAAAAATGAGGAGTTGCCTGTGACGCTGATGATCAGGCAAGAAGGGAGCCATCATGTCTACGTACAGATTCTTTGAATCGTTCCTCTTTCCACCGCCATTGTTCAATGAGCACAAGTTGGAGCATCAATTGGAGGGGAAGACCGTTCTTATTACGGGCGCTAGCTCGGGTATTGGAGAGCAACTTGCTTACTTATTAGCTGATATAAAGGTTCATTTAATCCTAGTGGCAAGGCGAGAAGACAAGCTTGTAGCTATGAAAGGTGTAATAGAGTCGAGAGCTGCTCAAGTTAGCGTGTTCTCAGCCGATCTACGAAATGAGGATGAATTGAATGGATTGGTTCACTTTCTTCATAGACTACCGGATGGGCTCGATATTGTTGTAAGTAATGCGGGACATTCCATTAAACGGTCGATTCATCAGTCCTTGGATCGTTATCATGATGTTACGCGTACGATGGCGATTAACTTTTCGGCACCTGTTCAATTGCTTTTGTCGACGTTTCCTCTTCTTGAGCAGAAGCAAGGGCATATCATCAACGTCTCGACAGTCAACGTTTTGTTGCATCCGCTCCCCGAATGGGCAGCATATCAGGCATCCAAGGCAGCCTTCGACACGTGGTTTCTGTCGGTTGCTCCAGAACTGAACATGACGGGAATTTCCACGACTTCAATATACCTTCCCTTAGTTAGAACACCTATGATCTTGCCAACGACCTCTTATCAGAAGCTGCCCGCAATGTCCCCACAGCATGTTGCAAGAATCATAGGGAAGTCTCTCTATACCCATAAGAAAACCTACAAGCCTTGGTGGTTAATTTGTGGACAGTTGGCTTCCATTCTCTTCAGAGGGTACTTCGAATTCTCGTTGCCGCGAAGACTAAGAAAAAGGGAGAGATGATAGTGAGGATCTATAAGCTTCTCTATATTCTTTTTAAAATCAGACTGCTATCGCCCCTAGCCTTGGTTCGTTTGGCTGCTGCAATTTACATAAATGGAATCAATCTGATGACCCTTCTTCATTTCTCGGCTAAAACTTACGGAGACGCAGTCGCCCTTGTAGATGAGCAAGAAACGCTAACTTATAACCAACTCTTTGCGCGATCCGAAGAGCTTTCGGTATCTTTACGCGAAAGCTACCAGCTTGGGAGCGGTAAGAAAGTCGGATTGATTTGCAAAAATCATGCGTCATTAATCAAGACTATTTTTGCGGTTTCTACAACGGGAGCGGATATATATCTGCTAAATGCCGAAATGAGTGAAATCCAGTTGAATGGCATCCTTGAGCATCATCATTTTGACCTCTTGGTTGTTGATGAGGAACGAAGCCATCTTCAAGAGCATTGTACACATACACGAGCGGTACTAATGAGTTATCATCATACGGCTCCAGCGATTAACAACATGACCCCTGCAACCTATAGCAGCAAACAGAAACGACGTAAGGCTACAGGGAAGCTAGTCCTTATGACGGGGGGAACCACTGGTCGTGCTAAGGAAGCGGTGCATAAGCCATCACTTTTCAATTATTTAGACCCATTCTACGATTTCCTTATTCGATTAAAGATCCTCAATTATGATACTGCGTATATTGCAACGCCCATCTATCACGGTTATGGCGTAGCGGAATTGCTTTTATTCAGCGCCTTAGGGAAAAAAGTGATTGTACGCCGTGGGTTTAATGCAGAAATGGCATGCGACCTGATTCGCGAGCATCAAGTGGAAGTTATAACGGTTGTACCACTCATGTTGCGTAGAATGTTACGAACGAATGTGAGTGATTTGAAATCACTAACTTGTATTGCTTCAGGGGGTGCTGAACTCAGTCCAAAGCTTACCCAAGAGACATTATGTGAGTTGGGTGAGGTACTTTACAATTTATATGGGACGTCGGAAGCGGGCCTAAACATGATAGCAACACCACAAGATTTGTCCCATTCCGCAGGTACAATTGGAAGAAAGATTAAGGGTGTCGACCTCCAAATACTAGATGAGTACAAGAACGAAGTTAAGCTCGGAACAATCGGCCAATTCTGTATAAAAAACAGGTGGTCTATGAGAAACGGAGTGCAAACTTGGATCGAAACAGGTGATCTAGGTTACCAGGACGAGAAGGGCTATTACTATCTCTCTGGAAGGGCAGACAGTATGATCGTTTCTGCGGGTGAAAATGTGTATCCCCTAGAAGTAGAGCAGGTGCTGCTAACGCACCCTCAAGTAGAGGATACGGGTGTGATAGGGGTTACTGACGAGCATTATGGAGAGCGATTGAAAGCTTTTGTCCTTCTTAAACCTGATGCCGAAACGAATACAGAGGAACTCATGGAATGGCTGCGTCCTCGACTGGCAAGATTCCAGCGACCCAAGGAAATTGTTCTTGTCGACGATTTACCGTATACCTCATTAGGTAAACTGAATAGAAAGCTACTTAGATAGAGTCTTATCCGTTAAGTACATTAAAGTATGAAGGCTACCCCCTGTCATCTTTAAAGGACGACAACGTCGTTTCTTCTTGTTAAGCAGGATTGTATTGTTGTTCCTTTTTTATATTCGTTAGGAGGAAGGCCTACCTCTTGTTTGAAAAGTTTCGAAAAATAGGAGTAGTTGTTATATCCAACTTTGTTCGCGACGGTATATACAGACATACTCGTTGTTTCCAATAAATGCTTCGCAGCTGCGATTCGGACTTGGATGACATAGCTGCCTAATGAAACACCTGTCTCTCTCTTGAATATCCTTGCCAGATAATCAGGATTGAGATAGACAATTTCAGCCAAATCATTTCGTGTCAGATTATCTCCGTAATGCGAATGAATGTATTGTTTTATTTCTTCTGTGATGGAATTTGGTTGTGCTGCGAAATCCCGGTATTTCATTGCTGTATTTATTAAATATTCAAGGTATTCTTCCATATCCTCAATAGAATTTAAAGAATGCATAAATAATTTATCATTGGCTGTGCCGGAGTACAATTTGTGTGACCGTATTCCTTTCATGTTGAGAAACGAATACACAAGCTGAACTACATCTAATCGGAACAAGCTAAGAACGGAGGTTTCTAGTGATTTATTGTTAAGCATAACTTTTAAATATTGTGTGACTTCTTCAAGAAAAGCGGCAAGTTTATTTTGGTTAAGCAGTTCCTCTAAATGGGCAAGATCCGGTGGAATGTATACCGTTTTATTTTGACAGAGGTATGTTTCCACCAAAAAGGTTTGATTTCTGCATTTAGTAATATCTTCATCCATAAGAAGTGATTGTTTTAAAGTATTGCTGACATTATTTAGTTTGTCGTATAAACCGATATTGCAGCAGACGTCACATTTTAAATAAGGATTCGCCTTTTGAATAAATGAAGAACACAATTCTTTAAGTACTTGAGAGTCCGGTGCATGATTCCATTTTAATATGGCTATCCAGTTGTAATCTTTATATTCCAGAATACTCTCGATGGTAAAACAAGGATTCTGAAACAATTCGCACAGTACATTAACTAGGGCAAAATCATAAAGTCCCTTTTCTTCTTTACCCATACTACCATTATAGGGAAATAAGTTGAATATCAAAGGCTGTAGTGTATCGTTCATTTGATAGGACAGGTTTTGTTCTTCAATGGCATGAGTGATGTCTGCCGGTTTAATCGGGAATGATGTACTACCACTAACCAGCCTGCGCCAAAAATGCTCGAGATTTTTCGACTGATTTTTTTTCCAAAAGTATCCTCCTTGTATGGCTTTCTCGTTACTTTGTTGCTCCTTTGCCTGTATAACAGCCTTTTGAATGATAAGCATCAGCTTATCAAATTCGATAGGTTTGAGAAAATATTCAAAGCTTTGCAATTCAATCGCTTTCTGTGCATAGTTGAAATCTGCGTAATTGGTAAGGAGAATAGTCTGAATACTATAATTCCCCTCCCGTATCCACGCTAGAAGTTCGAGTCCGCTACCTTGAGGCATTTCAATATCTGAAATAAGAATTTGTATAGAATGGTTTTCTATGAGTTCACGTGCTTGAGCGACATTATTAGCGGTATAAACTGTTTCAATGTTTAGTAATTCCCAATCTATTTTCTTTTGCAATGCGGATACAACATAAAAGTCATCATCAACAAGCAGTACATTCATAAATCGCACTCCATTCATATTGATTTATTCGGAGGATCCGGAAGATATAAGAGAACACTTGCGCCGCCTCCCTCCAAATTGGAGAAGGTGACTGTAGCTCTTTTAAGATAGAGGTATTCCAGCCTTTTAAGAGTATTCATAATGCCGATTTGCGTACCTTTGGTTTGATCCAAGGGCTCTCCATGATTAAGTTTCTCCAGTATATTTGGTGGAAAACCGGGCCCGTTGTCAAAGAGATGGATAACGGTCACTTCGTCTTCCTCGATCTGGCAGCGTTTTACTGTAAGCCTGATATGTACTTCGTGTTCTCTGGATATCGCGTATTTAATCGAATTTTCGATGAAGGTTTGAAGTACCAGAGGTGGAATTTCCACGCTGCTTGCCTGATCTTCTTGTTCGATAAGGTAAATAAATGCATCCTGATAACGTTGTTTTTGAATCTCGAGATAGGTTCGGACATGCTCGATCTCATCCTCCAATCGGACAAAATTCTCACCGTTCTGAAAAATATATCGGAAATATTTAGACGTCGACATCGCCATATTTTCAATTTCTTTATACATTTGAATTTGTGCCATGCTGTAAATGCTAGTCAGACAGTTCAAGAAAAAATGGGGCTTAATTTGCAGTTTCATAAAATCGAGCTGTATTCTCTGTTTCTCCAGTTCCTGTTCGTACATAGCGATTTTGAAGGTTTTGATTTGTTCAACTAGGCTTTTAAACTGTGTATTCGCCTGTTCCAGTTCTATAATCTTACTGCTTTTGAAATCCGCCGGTTGCCCTTCCTCATTAATGAAGACAAGGTTTTCGGAGAAGCTTTGAATAGGGCTCAGTACCCTTCTTTTGAAAAACAGCATAACGATGCATAAAGTGGATGTAACGATGAAGAACAGAAGCATGATAAGCAGTTGGGCAATCATGATTTTCTCAAATATACCATATTTAATGACCATCTTGGTGCTGAACGTCGTGCCCGAAAACTCGCTGCTGATCGTTGTAGGGGATTGGAAAAGATTTGAGAGCCCCCCCTTGTCCTGTAACAACTTTTTATTGTTAGATATCGGACTGGTTAAAGTATGTTCATTCTCATCTACTAGAGAAACATAACCGTTGACCCCAAGGTTAATTTGGTTTAGGGGACTTATCAGGTTATCTGCCGAGATCAGTCCAATTAGATAGCGGTTGTGATAGGGAACGATGTTAATGACATAATAATGGTTGTTTACTAGAATAGGCGTCCATTTGGAATAAAATTTCTCATAAATCTCCTTGTCGTCTATATAAGAAATAATCTTCTTTTTTAGCTCCCTGTAATCCGTATAGGTTACGCTGATCGGTGCGCAATTCAGAAAATAGGACTCATTTTTTAAATAGTAAAAGAAGTTATACTCCTGTCCGTAATTTTTTTGCAGTTCGGTAAAACGTTTATGCAGGCTCTCATTCGACTTTAAGAACTCGATGCTGTCGACTCCGTAAGTATTCATCGTAAGTAGATTCTCATCGTTCGCAAGCGTCCAGCCCATATAGTGATTAATGTATGCAAAATCATGATCAATACGGTTGATGTAGAGTGACGCCGTATCCTGCAAATTTCGAGTAGACTGTTGCTTGACGATGGAAATGGAAGCGATACTGATTATTAAGTCCACAACAAGCACTGTGAATGATACCAGAATCATGACTTTTACATAATGACTAATAGGGTAGATTTTTTTTTCTGTTGTTTTTTTTTCCATAGCTTCTTGGTGCCGAGTCCTTTCCTGCGCATTCAGATCATGAATACGTTTTTATAGGTAACAAAATCATTATAAAACCTCTGCGTGAAAAAAACATAAGAACTCAGCACCGATTCACTTCAAAGTCCGGAAAGCGCAAAGAAAAGTCGGAATACTGTTACTAAATTTTCCACAGAGATAAATTTGGCCCCTTCATTTATTGTAAGCGGATTCAAAAGTCTGGATAACAGTCTTGAAGTGTCCGGAATGCGAAAAAACAAAAAGTTAATATAAAGATATTCAGATTCGCGTTCCACATATAGAAAGTGGATGAATCAAACGATTTGTATAAATGAAATGGGGGATTATGAAATGAGTGAACTCAGCAAGAAAATGAATGCAAAGAAATGGACTGTGGGTCTTCTGGTAGCAACGATGGTATTTGGAATCACCGGCTGCGGCGGAAACAATGCAAACAATGCCGCGACAAGCGAGACGAGCAGTTATAACAAAGAAGGCTTGCCGATTGTCAATGAGCCTGTGACGCTGAAGGTGCTGACCGTACGCTGGGGAAGCATGGGGGACACTTTTACTCAGAACCAGTGGTTGAAGGATCTGGAAAAGAATACGAATGTCAAAATTGAATGGCAGGTAATGTCCTCCAATGACTGGGCAGAGCAGAAGTCCATTATGCTAGCAAGCGGTACACTTCCGGATATTATCTTAGGAAATCAGACCTTCTTAGATTCGGATATCGTCAATAATTTAAGCTTTTTCCGCCCGTTAGATGACTATATTGAGCAAAACATGCCTAATCTTAAAGCGGCCATGGAAGAAACGCCTGAAATGAAAAAAATCAGTACCTTTCCTGACGGCAAAATCTACTCTCTGCCAACAAGACTTCCAGCACGACCAAAAAGTTCGCGCCAGCCTGTAATTAACAAAACATGGTTGGATAAATTGGGTTTGGAGGTTCCTGAAACGATTGATGAGCTGTACAACGTACTTAAAGCTTTCAAAGAGCAAGATCCGAATGGAAACGGAAAGCAAGATGAAATTCCATTTATCGAAATAGGTAATGACTTGATTAGTCCCTTCGGGATTGCCGACTTGAATAATAACAGTATGATAATCAAGGACGGAGAAGCGATATACTATCCTGTTTCAGAGGAGTACAAAGAAGGTCTCAAATGGGAAAATAAGTTGTATGAAGAAGGCTTACTCGATAAAGAGGTGTTCACTCAGGATGAAACGATGAGATCGGCCAAGTTCCAAAATCCGGATGCTCCAATCGTAGGCTTCTCGTACCAGTGGACACCAGATGCTGTATTTGGCAAATGGAGTGATCAATATGTGACTATTCCACCGATTTCCGGACCGGATGGTAAGCGTTACACCATTGGAAATCCGATTGGTATGAGTGTTAACCGCAACGAACTGCTCATAAGTACTTCCGGCAAATACCCGGAGGTTGCCGCACGCTGGGCCGACCAGTTCTATACCAATGAAGCAAGTATTCAGAATTTCTGGGGAGCGATTGGCACCGTTATCCAGAAGAACGATAACGACACCTTTACTTTGATGGATCCACCAACCGGAACCAGCGCGGATGCATGGTACTGGGATCAGTCGCTCCGTGATTTCGGACCGAAATATGTGAGCCCGTCTTTTGAAGAGAAAATTGTTCTGAACACGGAGAGCGGAGATGGACTGAAGATACAGCTTGATAAGCTGGGCAGCGAATATGTAACAGAGCCTTTCCCTAACGTTATGTACACCGCAGAGGAGTTCCAAGAGCTTCCGACTTTGACCACGGATATCGACAGCTACATGAATACAGCGCGTGCCCAATTTATAAGCAAAGGCGGCATTGACGAAGGCTGGGATGCTTATGTCAAGCAGCTTAATAAAATGGGTCTTGAAAAGTTAGTCAAGATTCGTACCGATGCTTACAGCCGTTATGTGAGTGTGAATTAACTTATTTGTCTCCCAAAATGTGCTGCCCTGCAAATTGCTGTTGGGCAGCCTTTTCTCTATACTGCATTTCATCTCAAAATTTTCCTACATGATGCATAAGTTCACAAAACTTTAGGAGTGTACTAAATGGCAAAAACAATGTGTATTTCGCCTACAAGCAAGAGGTATGGTTAGCTTGTCTGACTCTGAAATCCTGCAGGTATTTGACGTCTGCTACGATTACGATGTCTACCCTTATTTCACGGGATATCTGGCCTGAAATAACACGCTGGCATGCTATATGAATAAGATCAATGCGCAAGAATCTATTTATCCGGACAACTATGTTAAACTGCGTTTTCTTGAAAATCACGACCGACCTCGTGCCAAAGCGCTTTTTCCAGATGAAAATGACCTTATCAACTGGACTGCGTTCTTATATTTCGAAAAGGGAATGCCTCTTATTTACGGCGGACAGGAAATGGGAAATGAGATTTGTCCTGATCTGTTCAACAAGAATACTGTCAATTGGAGTACGGGGAAGGACTTTCATGGCTATTCAAAGCCCTCTATCTCATCAAGAAAAAAGAAATCATGGCTCATAGTGTCTGCAATCTGAGAACCGTTGATGAGGCTGACATTATTGTGGGAACTCACATCTGGGGAGAACAAAGGCTGGTTGGTGTGTTCAGCATGAAAGGGAAGTCAGCAGAAGTAGAGGCTGATCTTCCTGATGGCGTGTACCTAAACCTGATTGACGGTAGTGAAGTCACAGTTACACAGGGCAAGCTGCACTGCAAAGCCGAGCCTATCATTATTGGTATTGAAAAATAAAGAAACGATCTGTTGGCTTTTAAAAAATGCCGTCCGGTGCTTCTGTCTTTGCCGGACGGCATCTCTTTGTAAAAGTCCGGAAAACGTCAATTAAAGTCCGAATAGCGTATTGTAGGCTGTTGATGGGGGGATGGTTCTGTATTTAGCCCCAGAACCGGACCCTAAAAGTCCGATTAACGCTTTTATAATGTCCGGTAGACGCGGAATCGAGACGATATACTAAAGATGTTCAACGGCCGGTATAACATATGGAACAATTAACAGATACGTTTATGCTTCAGAAGCCAGTTTTGTACGAAGCTGATCCAAGAAGCAGATGCTAACAAAACTTTTAGGAGGGGATGTCATGAAATCTGGTCGATTTAATTTAGGGCGGACATTCGGACAAATGAAACAAAATTGGGGTCTATATATATTGCTTTTTCCCGCTGTGATACTTACGTTATTATTCGCGTATAAACCGATGTACGGGGTGCTCATTGCATTCAAAGATTACAGCCCGGCGTTGGGAATTGGCGGCAGCCCATGGGTGGGATTCAAGTACTTCGAGAAGTTCTTTAATTCCTATCAATTTTCATCAACAATTAAGAATACACTGATCATCAGCGGGTACAGTCTGATTACGTTTCCGATTCCGATTATACTGGCGTTAATGGTTAACCAGATGAGACCCAACCGGTTTAGACGGTTTTTCCAGACTGTATCGTACATGCCTCATTTTATTTCTACGGTTGTAATGGTGGGTTTGATGATGATTTTGTTCTCCCCTAGCACCGGTTTGCTAGGGAATTTATATAGTCTGTTTGGAAAAGAGGCTCCCGATCTGATAGGCTCCGCTGGTTTATTCAGTAGTGTGTATGTCTGGTCGGATGTGTGGCAGCATGTCGGATGGGACAGCATTATCTTTATCGCTGCACTCTCTGCGGTCGACCCTAGCTTGTATGAGGCCGCAACCGTGGACGGAGCAAACCGGATGCATAAAATTCGTTATATCGATATTCCTATGCTGATGCCGACAGCGATTACACTACTTATACTGCGGGTCGGAAGTCTGCTCGGAGTTGGATTTGAGAAGGTATATCTAATGCAGAATGATCTGAATATAACTTCAAGCGAAATTCTTTCCACATATGTTTACAAAATTGGATTGCTCAGTAGTCAGTACAGCTTTTCATCGGCTATCAACTTGTTTAACACCGTCATCAGCTTTATTTTATTAATTATTGTCAATCAGATTTCTAAAAAATTAAGCGAAAACAGCTTGTGGTAGAAGGGAGGAAAATTGAAATGGGAGTATTAGAAACAGTGACAAAAGGGAATGTGGGGAAAATAAAGAAAAACCGTTCATCGGATACTGTTATGGAAATTATAATGTATGTAATATCAGCAATTTTTCTAGTTATCCTGATTTACCCGCTGTACTTTATCGTTATTGCTTCGTTCAGTGATCCTTCCGCAGTGGCAGGCGGCCAGGTATGGCTGTTTCCTAAAGGATTCACGTTCGATGGCTACAAAGAGCTGCTTCGTCATGAAAATATCTGGATCGGGTACCGGAATACCATCCTCTACACGGTGGTGGGGACCGCGATCGGTTTAGTAGTAAATATCTCGGCTGCCTATGCATTGTCAAGAAAGGACCTTGTGGGACGTAAATATATTTCGCTGTTTTTCATCTTTACGATGTTCTTTAACGGGGGGTTGATTCCAACTTTTCTAACGATCCGGGATTTTCATCTGTACGACACATTCCTGGTTATGGTACTGCCTTTCTCCGTTGGAGTTTTCAATATTATCGTCGCACGAACTTTTTTTCAGAGTAGTATTCCCGGAGATTTGTGGGAAGCGGCGCAGATTGATGGCTGTGGCAATCTTCGTTATTTTGTTCAGATTGTTTTACCGCTGTCGAAGGCAATTATCGCAGTGATCGGTTTATGGATCGCCGTTGGTTATTGGAATTCATATTTTAACGCCTTGATTTATTTAAAAGATACAAATATGTATCCTTTGCAGTTGATACTTCGTAATATTCTGATTACCAATCAGATGCAGTCTGGTATGGGAACAGGTGAAGCTGCGCAAATCGCGCTACGTCTTTCCAATATGATGCGCTATTCCGTCATTATTGTGGCAACAGTTCCAATTATGTGCGTCTATCCCTTTGTACAAAAGTACTTTAACCAAGGGGTAATGATTGGCGCTGTTAAAGAATAATGCTTTTACACTAAAAATGTGGGGGATCAAGAATGACAAATCAGCAAAGAAAGGGTCTACATAAAATACTAACTGTCACTCTTCTGGTAACAGCAATGCTGGCAAGCCTTACAGCGTGTAGTGGAAACAATGAGGATAACACCGTCGTAAGCGAAAAGAGCAATTTTAACACTGAGGGCCTACCGATTGTAAACGAGCCCGTGACATTGAAGGTGCTGACTGTCCGCTGGGGAAGTATGGGTGATACCTTTAGTCAGAATCAGTGGCTGAAGGATTTGGAGGAGAATTCAAATGTCAAAATCGAATGGTAGGTGATGTCCTCCAACGACTGGAGCGAACGGAAGCCCATTATGCTGGCAAGCGGTACGCTCCCGGATATCATCCTTGGAGATCAAACCTTAGGGGATTCTGATATTGTCAATAATCTAAGTTATTTCCGTCCGCTGGATGATTATATTGAACAATATATGCCTAATCTCAAAGCAGCCATGCAAGAAACGCCTGAAATGAAAAAAATCAGCACCTTTCCTGACGGGAAAATCTACTCTCTGCCCGCAAGATTGCCGTCGCGCTCTAAAAGTTCACGCCAGCCTGTGATTAACAAGATCTGGATAGATAAGCTGGGACTAAAGGTCCCGGAGACGATCGACGATCTTTACAACGTGCTTAAAGCTTTTAAAGAGCAAGATCCAAACGGAAACGGAAAACCAGATGAAATTCCTTATATTGAAATGGGGAACGACCTTATTAGTCCCTTCGGAATTGCTGACTTGAATAACAATCATATGCTGATTAAGGACGGAAAAGCGGTATATTACCCTATTTCAGAGGAGTACAAAGAGGCTCTCAAATGGGAGAGCAAATTATTTGAAGAAGGATTACTTGACAAAGAATTATTCACTCCCGACTTTTGAGAAAAAGATTGTTCTGATCCCCGAGAGTGGGGACGGATTGAAGCTGGATCTTGATAAGCTGGGTAGCGATTACGTAACTGAGCCTTTCCCTAATGTTATGTACACCGTAGAGGAATTTCAGGAGCTGCCGACGTTGACCACGGACATCGACAGTTATGTGAATACAATGCGTGCCAAATTTGTGATCTTAGGCGAAATTGACGAAGAATGGGATGTCTATATCAAGCAGCTGAACGACATGGGTCTTGAACGGATGATTAAGATTCGTACCGATGCGTACAGCCGTTATATGAGCGTGAAATAAACTTCTCTTCGTAACCATCTAATAACAAGAAAAGAGGTTTATCGATGAAAAATGAAATTAAAGAGCTGAAGCCATTGTCGAAACACTTCGAGTTTCATTCCGAACCATACGCTAATGCTGACGCGATCATACAGGGAGAACGCTATCGTTTCACTGTATTAACCCCAGAGCTCATCCGGATGGAATACAGCGAAGAGGGCTCTTTTGAAGACCGGGCGTCACAGACTGTAGTGAACCGCAATTTTACGGTTCCAGAGTTTCGCGTGATAGATCTGGGAAACAAGCTTGAATTGATTACGGATCGTCTACACTTAACATATGACAAGAAGCCTTTCTCCAGGCATGGTCTCAGTGTGCGGGTGAGCAACAAATCGGGTCACCTAATGAGTGTTAGGAATTAGCCGGCGGACCCAAAGAGGGGCGTCGCAGAATTCAAAGCCTGGCTACCTGAGGGCGTTTGGATTGATTTTTTTAATGGAAGCGTGTACGACGGTGGAAGAAAGCTCTCTCTATCGTAATATGGAAAATATCCCTGTACTAGCTAAAGCGGGTGCCATCGTTCCCTTGGTGGACCTGACGGTATATACCCCTTCGGTGGATAATCCTAAGCATATGGAGGTTCGTGTGTTTGCTGGGGGATGTGGTCATTTTCATCTCTGGGAGGACGAAGGCGATACTGCGGAGGACCGGGACGATCAATGGTGCGATACGGAAATGATACTGGATATGGGGGATGTAGCCAGCTTCAAGATTCTCCCTGCCCTAGGTAATACAAAAGTTGTGCCTGAGCGGCGGTCATGGAAGTTATCCTTTGTCGGCTTTGCGGATACGATGGTCAAGGTATTCGCTGGCGGCGCAGAAATCGCAGCAGACATGGGATATGACGGAAATACGCATACGCTTACGATCATTGTCCTGGATCAGGCAGTGGATAAGTCCCTGGAAGTAATGTTCACTGATGTTCGGATGGCTGTGAATTCGGTAGAAGCGGAGGTGTTTGCACTTCTGAACTGAGCGCAAATTCTTTTTCAATTGAAGGAACAAATTTACCATGTGGTCAAAGAATCAGCAACGCCGATGGCGGCACTCTCCTCTCTTGCCTCAATGAATCTTGAACATACGCTTTACGGAGCGCTATGCGAAATACTGACGGCAAGGCTTTAGAAGCTGTTTATCATCATTATATAAATTAGTGACGAGCATTATGGACAGCGATTGAAAGTATTTGTCCTTCTAATACCCGATGCCGAAACGAAAACAGAAGAGCTCATGGAATGGCTGCGTCCTCGACTGGTAAGATCTCAGCTATCCAAGGAAATTATTCTTGTCGACAATTTACCGTATACCTCATTAGGTAAACTGAATAAAAAGCTACTCAGATAGAGTCTTATCCGTTAAGTACATAAAGTATGAAGGCTACCCCAATGGGAGGAAACAAAAAAAGACACAAGAGTCTGGCTACTCTAGTGTCTTTTTACTTGTTGTTCGATCTTTGTTTATTACCAGTTCACCCCTATTTAAGAAGTGTATTCATCATTAACATGATATCGACCTTTCGGTACCACCAAAGGAGATCCCGAAATGGGGTCTTCAATCACTGTAGAATTAAGCCCGAAAATGTCTTTAATCAATGTATTTGTAATAACCTCTGCTGGCTTACCCTCAGCGACCAGTTTTCCCTCTTGAAGCGCAAAAATATGGTCTGCATAACGAGCTGACAAATTGATATCATGAAGAACCATGACAATCGTAGTTCCGCGCTTTCGGTTAAGGTCTGTAAGCAGATCAAGAATTTCAACCTGATAGGTAATATCAAGAAAGGTCGTCGGTTCATCGAGAAATAGAATGTCCGTTTGTTGTGCCAGAGCCATTGCAATCCAGACGCGCTGTCTTTGACCGCCTGAAAGCTCATCGATATTATGATTAGCATACTCGATAATATCCATCGTACTCATGGCTTCGGCAACAGCCTCATAATCCTTCTTTGTCCATCCGCTGAGGAGGGATTGGTGTGGGAATCTGCCTCGACCAACCAAATCCGATACAGAAATCCCCTCTGGAACAATGGGTGATTGAGGTAACATACCTACTACGCGAGCCAATTGTTTAGATGGGACTTTACTAATGGGTTTACCGTCAAGAGTTATATTTCCAGATGTCGGTTTGATAAGTCTGGCTAGCGTTTTAAGTAATGTAGATTTACCACAGCCATTGGATCCAATGATTACGCTTATTTTATTGCTAGGTATAACAAGATCTACACCATGGATAACTGTCTTATTCTCATAGCCTGCTACGAGTTGTTCTGCTTGAAAAGTATGTGCTGGTTTCATCATAGTTCCCCCTTTCGATTCATTCGGATTAACAAGAAGATCAGATAAGGTGCTCCGAGTAATCCGGTAATGATACCTACAGGGAATCTGTACTCAAAAGCAAATTGTCCAATTAGATCTGACGCCAGGACTAGATTAACGCCAACAAGGCCTGCCGGAATGGCGTTCGAAGAGCCAACTCCGACGAGTCTAGTTGCGATGGGTCCCGCAAGGAAGGAGACAAAGGCAATCGGACCCGTTGTAGCGGTAGCAATAGCAACCATACAGACGGAACTTACAATCAGTGCAATTCTTGTTTTGTCCGTGTTCACGCCGAGAGATGAAGCAGATTGTTCACCAAGTTCTAATATACTTAGATGTTTTCCCAGCACGATTAGGGTAGGCGAACAGATCACCACGATGATGACAAGAGGCGGAAGCTCATCCATTTGAGAACCATTAAGGCTGCCAGTGAGCCAAGTGAGCGCGGATGGAATATCTCGCTCAGAACTAACTACCATGAGATAGGAGATTACAGCATCAAGCATAGCTTGTATACCTATTCCGATAAGGATTAATCGCCCAATTGAAAATGACTTCCCTCTGGATAGTATATAAATGACTAGGACCGTAACAAGACCAGCAATCACCGCAGCAAGGGAAACAATAGCTCCGCTTGTCTGAAGCACAAGTATACAAAAAACAGCTGCCGCACTTGAGCCAGACGTAATCCCAATGACATTTGGGTTCGCAAGGGGGTTACGCAACATGGTCTGGAAGGTGTAACCTGCAATACCAAAAGCAAACCCTGCAAAAAGACCTGCAAGCATTCTTGGTAGACGGATAGTACTAACGGCAAAAGAAACGCCTTGGATTTGCTCTCCCGAAAGAGCTCGTAGTACATCTTGAACGGGATAAATGGTGTTCCCTAGTATAAGCATGGCACAGCAAAGAATGATTGCAAGTGCTGTAAGGAGGCTAGTAACAAGTATCCAACGGCGGCGTCTTTGACGTCTGCCCGCCATAATAAATTCAATAGATTGATTTCTCATAATGAACGCACTTTCGATCGCATAGCTAATATAATTAGGATTGGAGCTCCTATAAATGCTGTAACGATACCAACTTCAAGCTCTCCAGGGTTAGTAATAAGTCTGCCAGCTACATCGGATAAAGTCAGAATAATTGCTCCAGCGATGGCTGACATAGGAATAACATAACGTAAGTCGGGTCCAAGAATCAGGCGAACGACATGAGTAGATAACAGTCCGATGAAACCAATAGGCCCAGCCAGAGCCGTAGCCGCACCGCACAATATAACACCTGCAAAAGCGGCTATAAACCGCAGTATTCCTGTTCGGACGCCTAGGCCCGTCGCAACTTCGTCCCCGAGTGCTAGCGCGTTAAGTGCAGGGGCAGTAATAAAAGCGATAAGCATTCCGATAATCAGAAATGGAATGAAAGTACCAATAGCGCTCCACGTTGCGGAGCCTACGCTACCTACTTGCCAGAATCTGAACTGATCCATGACATAAGACCGTGGAATCATGATGGCTGTGACCAGAGAAGAAAGAGCAGCGCTTATAGCGGCTCCGGCTAGAACGAGCTTAATGGGCGTGGCTCCGCCACGCCCCATTGAGCCGATTCCGAATACAAACACAGCCGTAATCGCAGCCCCAGCCAAAGCTAGCCATATATATTGACTCGCGCTACTTATGTTCAAGAACGCAATACCGAAGACCACAAACAATGATGCACCTGTGTTTACTCCCAATATACTTGGGTCAGCAAGAGGGTTGCGAGTGACGGATTGCATAAGCGATCCGGAAACTCCGAGTGCTGCCCCACAAAGTAAACTGAAAACAGTTCGGGAGATACGTTTACGAACCACATTTGCACCGTAGGAGTCTACTTCCTGGTGAAATAAGCCGTCTATCAGTTCGTGAAATCTCACGGGTCGAGAGCCGTAGACCAGTGAGACAAACACGCTTATGCCTAACAGGATGAAACAAATGATTAGAACCAAGGTGAAATTCTTCGGAGTATGTGATTTTGTATGGTCGGTGTTCGGAATCGCTGAATTATTCATTGATCTTGTCAATAGCTCCAACGATTAACTTCAGGTAATCGTCTATGGTATAAGAAATGGACAGTGGATTTGGCGTTCCAGCAGCTACCAATGGTGTATCGCTCTCAATAAACGCTACAGAACCTCTTTGGACCGCAGGGATTTTGCCAAGTAGTGGATCAGCTTTAATAGCTTGATACAACGCATCATCACCATATCCAACGATTAAATCTGCATCGTTAAGGGCCTCAGCATTCTCAGCACTTAAATTTAATGAGTAGCTGTTAGGATCTGTAATTAGTTTAGTAATACTTTCAGGATCAACCATTCCCAACTCATGCAGGAAAGAGACACGAGAGTCTACAGGTGTATAAATATGTAGTTTAGACATATCTTCAGCAGAGAAGTTAACCCAAACCACCTTCTTACCTTTAATCTGAGGATATGCGCTTACCTTTTCGTTAATCATGTCCTCGGTGTCTTTAATAAGTTGCTCACCTTCGGATGCCATACCCATACCCGTTGCATTTAAAGTGACTTGCTCGCGCCATGTGGTTGTCCAAGGAGCAGTCGGATATGCTACAACTGGAGCGATTTGAGTCAGAAGATCGTAGTCTTCCTGAGTTATACCGGAGTAAGCCGCAAGAATAACATCCGGTTTGGAATCTGAAATAGCCTCGAAATCAAGACCATCTGTATCCATGAAAACATTTGGGTCCTTTACGTTAAGTTCATCTAGCTTCTTGGATGTCCAAGGCAATAGTCCGCTATCATCCTGAACCCCGAAGTTTGCCGCTGAGAAACCTACAGGAACAACACCAAGAGCGAGAACAACGTCGTGATTCGCCCATTGAATCGTAGCTACACGTTCAGGCTTGCTCTTAATAGTCGTCTCGCCAAAAGCATGCTTAATCACGATCGGATATTGGACATTGTTATCCGGAGTAGCAGGAGTTTCTGTTTGAGTAGTTTCTGTACTTGCTGAATTGCTCGCAGTCGGAGAGGGTGTAGGATTTGCATTGGATTGCTGATTAGAACAACCAACTAGTGTGATTGCAAGTAAACCGGAAATGAATAATGTAGCGAATGAGTACTTTCGTTTTGTGTTCATGTGTGTACACTTCCTTATATGTAATATATTTTTTATTAATATTATGATAATGATTATCAATGTCATTAAATATATATCGTATTTAGATAGGTTGTCAATGAAAAAATTGGGAATTTCCTTTATAATGAAAGTTTACAGTCGCCTGGTGGCATTGGATTAACCTTATTTTATGATATATTCGAATGAAGAAGGATTTCATCCTGACGGATAATCTATCAAAAAGGAGTGCGAATAATGAATCTAGAATCAGTCATGCAAGAGCTTGAGGTTCTTGGAAAGGAACGAACCAAGAAGATATATCAAACCAACGGCGCGCATGAACCGCTCTTTGGCGTGGCTACTGGCCAGATGAAACCGATCTTCAAGAAAATAAAACGAAATCAGCCATTGGCTGAGCAACTCTATGCCACAGGGAATTATGATGCCATGTACTTTGCGGGGATGATCGCTGATCCGATGGCAATGTCTAAGGCGGATTTCGAACGGTGGATGGATGGAGCTTATTTTTATATGTTATCGGATTATGTGGTAGCGGTAACTCTGGCAGAGACGGATATTGCACAAGAGGTTGCCGATCAATGGATTACAAGTGATATCGAGCTGAGAATGTCGGGGGGCTGGAGCTGTTACTGCTGGCTGCTTGGCAATCGTCCAGATCGTGAATTTGCCGAAGAGAAAATCGCTGATCTATTGGAACTTATAAAAAAAACCATTCATGATGCCCCCGAACGCGCGAAATACGCGATGAACAACTTTATATACACTGTGGCGGTATCCTACCTACCACTTCATGATAAGGCGGTCGAAGTTGCGAAGGAAGTAGGGCAGGTAGAAGTGAATCAAGGTACCGCCAAAAGCAAAATTTTGAACGCTTCCAATAATATAAAAAAGGCAGTAGAAAGAGGGCAACTTGGCTTCAAACGGAAGCATGTAAGGTGCTAGTATAGGTATAGAATGACTCTAACCAATACAACTTTAGTTGCTTGATAACCATCGTTATCCCCGTTAGATTAATATTAAGACTAATGGAGATGAGGTGATAACAATGCTAGAGAAGAACAATCAAGAAGTGAAACTGTGCCTCGTTGAATTGCAGGAGATAGGTGAAACGCTAACCGAACAAGAGATGAAACAAGTCTTGGGAGGTAACGGGCATTCGAGACAAGGTATTGCAACTACTACCCAAAGTCGGAACACCCCGATCTGTGGAAAAAAGGCCTATGCCCCATAGATTAGCTTAACTTATTTTTGATTTTTACGATCACCCCAAGATGTTGTTGAGGGGTGATTTTTGGTTCTATCCTATGAATATAAATGAGGTTGTGGATATGTCTCTACACAAGATAATTGCGATTACAATGGATGGACAGTCCATTAGCCTGAATGAAGTATTACGTCATGCTAAGAACCATCAGACATTTGATGTGGTACAGAGTAAAGTGAGACAAGTAATCATTGAACGATATGCTTCAGCTAATGCTATTTCGGTCAGTGGAGATGAGCTACAGCAGGGAATCGACGATTATCGGAGGAGTCATGGGCTATTACAAGTAGCCGCGGCAACGGAATGGTTACAGCGTAACAAGATGACTCTTGATGATCTTGCGGAATCGATTCGAGATCAGTTGATTGAATTCAAAGTGATGGAGAACGTTTGTCGAGATCAAGTTGAACAACATTTTTACGAGAATCGCCCTTCTTTCGATTCAGCCATCCTATCGCAAATCGTCATGAAGGAGTATGGAGCAGCGCGAGAGTTAATGTATCGGATTGAAGAGGGACATAAGTTCTATTGTGTTCAAGGAGTGGGTCGATGAGCAACTGAACAAAGCCGCAATTGAGATTCCACTTTGGGATCAAGTATAATTCAACTCAAATTGGGATGAGAAGTATGGTGGGCACGCTGTTAAATCAGATATCAATTTTGGATGTATTGAATGCAGAGGAGAAGAAACGCTTAGGGCAGAGACTTGTTTCTGAACAATATGAAATGGGTCAGACGATCGTTCGCACTGGTGAACAGATGCATGCCTTTTATTTCATCGTGTCCGGTAAAGTTAGAAGAATCAAAGAAAAGGCAAATGGTGATGAGATAAATCTGGGTCTACTCCATCCCGGTGAGCACTTTGGCGAAAGCGGGTTATTGAACAACTCAATCATTGATTTCACGATTAGGGCATCTACGGAACTGCAATTATTGAAGATGTCGAAGGAAGATTTTGTTCAAATGCTGACATTACACCCTGAGCTGGACAGATATATAAATCAATATGTAACTATGTATTCTAAGCGATTATTCTTGCAAAGCTCCACTGTGTTTGCCAATTTCGAAAACAAGGTGATAACTTCACTGATAGATAAAATAACGATTTGCCCCTATACAACGGGATCGTCTGTAGTGACGGAAGGAGAGCCCGGGAACGCTTTTTATATATTGAAGTCTGGGAAAGTGGATGTTGTAAAGGAAAGTAGTGGGGAATTGCTTAATAGATTGCAAGCGGGTGATTTCATTGGTGAAATGGCATTGCTGAATGGAGAACCACAGAAGGCTACTGTTAGAACGACAATGGATGCTATCCTATTTCGCCTGTCAAAGGAAGACTTTGACGAGTTGATTGGTAAATATCCACAAAACAAGGAAGCGATGCTTTCGATTTCCTCGAATGACAGTTTGAGAGGTAGGCATATTCCCGAAAAGAAGGACAAAGTTGTGGCTGAACCAAGTGTAGAACCGGGTGAAGTTGTGAAGGGAAATATGACAGCAAATAAACGATTCCATGTTAAGAGAAGCATGCCGTGGAGAAGATATCCGGTCATTTTGCAGCAAAGCGAAACGGACAGTGGACCCGCATGTTTGAGCATGATATGTAAATATTATGGCGTATCGATTCCGATTAATCATATTAAGTCGATTACTCGTACCTCCAGATCAGGAACTTCGCTCCAAGGATTGAAGGAAGCCGCAATAACGCTAGGGTTCGAAGTAGAAGGTATGAGAACGGATATTACGAATCTGCACGATGTTCATTTACCAGCGATTGCGCATTGGAAAGGAAATCATTATATAGTCGTGTACCAAGTTACGATAAAGAGTATGTGTATGTGGGAGATCCTGCAATCGGCGTCGAGAAGCTGACCCATGAACAATTTGCTAAGAATTGGAATGGGTTGCTCCTAACGCTTATCCGAACGGCGGCATTAAAGGAATCAGGTTCTCGGGGTTCGACGTTGCAAAGATATGCTGCCTATTTGTGGCCGTATAAACGAATGCTGGTTTTCATTTTGTTGTTGTCTGTTGGAATTCAGCTTATCTCACTTTCTTTGCCTATTATTACTCAGATGGTCATTGATAACGTACTGGTTAATCGAAATGACCGCCTACTTACAGTTCTAATGTTAGCGATGCTGTCGATTTCATTGGTTAACGGTTTTTTTGTGTTTATTAGACAATGGATCATTCGAAAACGGCGCTACAGATCGATATGAACATGGTTCATGCGTTTTACAAACATGTACTTGGTCTGCCCTTATCTTTTTTCAACGAACGGACTGTGGGTGACATCCTCACACGGGTGAATGAAAATGAGAAAATACGTCAAATTCTCACTTCTGGGGCTACGAATTTCATTTTGGACCTGGTTACGATAGTCGTGTATGGATCGTTAATGTTGTATTACAATGTGGAATTGTTCTTCATGGCTTCTGTCATTTTCCCTCTATATGTAGTCTTGATTTATGTTATTTCTCCACGCATGCGAAAGAATAGCCGGAAGCAATTTCAAGCCCATGCTGATTCGGAGACAACGATGGTGGAGTCTGTGAGTTATATTGCAGCGGTTAAGTCACTCACTGCCGAGCAAAACGTATTTAATCAATTAAAGGATAAATTTAAAAAAGCAATGGAGCTTCGATTACAAGGAACCTTACTATGGGTATCTGCGGAGACAGGTGGGGAATGGATTCGGACACTTGGAACCATTTCTGTTCTATATTTCGGTTCGCGATTTGTATTGCAAGGCGATATGACGACAGGAGAATTGATTGCTTTTACCGTGTTATTAACGGCTGTAACCCAGGCGATCTCTTATATGATTCAAATGATGGACGATCTCATGGAAGCGCGAATTTCAATAGAAAGATTGGACGACGTGTTTCAAGCTTCTTTGGAGCAGCCTGATCTAAGTCAAATGCGGACACTTGTGGATGTTAAAGGTCAACTATCTTTTGAGAATGTTACATTCCGTTATGATGCGGATGGGAATAACGTATTACAGAATGTTAGCCTAGACATATGGCCTGGAGAAACCGTTGCATTAATTGGACGAAGTGGTTCGGGGAAATCAACACTTGCTCACTTATTAATGAATTTATATCAGCCCTCAAGTGGGATGATCCGGTTGGACGGCAATGATCTGCGAACCCTTGACGCGATATCTTTACGCCGAAATATCGGAGTTGTACAGCAAGATACAGCGCTTTTTCGAGGAACAATCCACGATAATATTTCGTTTGGTCAGCCGGATGCCACTATGGATGAGATGGAAGCCGCGGCGATATTAGCAGGAGCCCATGAGTTTATCAGCTTTCTCCCTCTGAAGTATCATACGATGATTGGTGACGGAGGTATGCGTTTATCTGGAGGACAAAGCCAAAGAATTGCGATTGCGAGAGCACTTCTTGGCGATCCACCTCTACTTGTATTTGATGATGCAACGAGCGCGCTCGATACGGAATCGGAAAGAAAGATTCAGAATAATATGGATTCCATTGTTAAAAATAGAACCACGTTGATCATCGCCCATCGATTAAGCACAATTAAGCATGCTGATCGTATCGTTGTGCTGGACCAAGGCACAGTCGTAGAAAGCGGAACCCACGACGAGTTACTTCAAGCGAAGGGACTCTATTATTATTTAGTCAGCCAACAGATGTAGATTAATGCGTTGAAGTAATCTTATCTTAGATATGAAAGGATGTCGTAGCCAAAGGCAGTCCTACATATTCGCAATATCTCTCCGCAGCCTCGATGAGTCGTTGTTCTCTTTTCTTTTGAGGTGCAAATAGGCTGAATTCGATGTCGATCCCTTTATTCTTAAGAGTTCGTTTCCACGTCCCTGCAATTTGACTGTCGATGAGGATAGTCGGCATGAATACACCGTTATTACCGGGAACAATGTGATGGGCATATTCCGTCCTTAATACTGCGCTTCGATCTTTATACCCAAGCAGATATTCATCGTATCCCGGAAGCAGATAGACATTTGATTCTTCTTCCATTGCCCCAACGTGGAGGTGCTCAGTTCCCCAGTATTCCTGCCCTTGTATCTTTTCCATGATTAGTCGAGATTGAGCAGCTTCAACACCTTGTTTTGCATCCGAAAGCGTAATTCCAGCCCACCAAGCTAAATCTTGAACAGTTGCGAGACCATGGCCGGTAAAATAACGTTCCGCGAGCAAAGCGAGAGCTTCGCTCCTGGATAATTCTTTGGTGGCTGGCACCCACTCATCTAGTAATACGAAAGTCTGTTGCTTGCCCTCCCGCGGTCCAAGACAGATGAGACCGGACATCGCGATATACCACAGAAGATGATAACCCCGTTGATTATTGGTACTGATCCCATCTGCCTCTAACAATTGCATAATAGTGGGCCGGGTTATCCGCTTGTTCCCCCGTAATGCATCATAGAGGATCTGCTTGCAGTGTTCGATGATCTTCTGATCAAGTTCTAACTGTACAAGTCTTCGTTGATCCTGCGCTAGAAGGCGTGGAGCCAGAAGTTTTGTCATCCACCTTACATCTTCTGGTAACACGGAATGAATTGTGCCACGCATCAGCCAAGTCAGCAAGATCTTGTGCTCTTCGATGCTTTGCTCGATAGTACCTACTGTAGCAGAATTCATTCGTACTCCGATGGCCCACAGAGCCTGATGATAATCTTGTGATTGTAAAGCTCCAAGGTGTTGGACAACCTGTTCAGGTTTGTCAAACTTCCCACCAGCTATGTGCTGATTAAACATTCGTTGGTATGGAATACTTTGTCTCATCATGGTCGTGCCTCCTAGACAGGATTATGGTCTTGGATAAATCGCTAAGCTCTTTTAGCCTATTTTAACATCCGATCTTCAGAAGCGCATCTTCTAGGCAAAACGTACTAACATTGATATAGGCATTAGTTATTTAGTCTTGGTTTTTAGCAGGGGTTTTGATAAATCATGTCGAATAACAGTTGGAGTAGTGCAATAGAACCGGATGGAGGAGTGCGGCATAATGAAAGGGAAGAAACTTATGACGATTAGGAACAAGGTAATTCTAACGATCGTCGTTACGGTAATTACCAACCTTGTGATCGGAGGGGTTGGGATTTTCAATTTACAGAGGGTGCAATCCTCACTTGAGGCGAGCCTCAGTATCAGGGCGGAAGTCCTTGATAACATTCGTTCAGCGAATATCGACTTATATCAGATGCTGTTAGTAGAACGATCATTATACAATTATGTACCAGGGTCGAGTCAATTTACTGAGCAATTAGAAGAGCTTAACAAACAGAAGGACTCGGCAAAGAACAGATTCAATAAGTATAAGTCATTTGGTGCTATTTTTGATAATGAGGAAAAGATGATTCAAGACCACGAAGCAGCGGTTGTAGCGTATGACTCGGTTTCCAAAAAAGTAATTGACGGACTATCGTCAAAGGATTCAACTGTCCGTAAACGTGCAGAGCTTCTTTCCTATCAAGAGGGCAGTGTAAAGTTTGACCAGATGGAGGAGACGTTGGATCTTATAGGCGATATGTACTACGCTGATAATCAAATCATGTTGGACAACGCACAAAAGCAATATGGCTTCTTGCAATTGATTAGTATTCTATTAACATTATCAGGCATGATCGCTTCATCGTTTCTTGGTTATGTGATCATCCGTTCGATTCATCGACCAATTCGTTATTTACGCGGATGTGTACGAGAGATGGCAGAAGGTAATCTAGCGATCGATATACATACCTTCTCACAGGATGAACTTGGGGAATTAACCGCTGATTTTAATATCATGGCGTTGCGTATGAAAGAACTCATCTCGACAGTAGACCAATCGATTCGCCATGTGAATACTTCCGCTGAGGAACTTACTTCTATTGCGGAACAAATAACAGCAACCGGTGTGGAAATGACTTCGGGCATTAATGAAATTGCAGTAGGTGCTTCGGAGCAAGCGTCCTTAACAGAGGTGACGAGCAGTGAAACGATGGTGTTATCGGGCACGATTGAAAAGGTAAATCAAAGAAATAAAAAAATGACCAGCCTATCTTCAGAAGCTGAAATTATCTTAAGAGGCGGTATGGATAAAGTACTTAAATTGCAGGATCATAATTTACAGACGACTGAAGCAAACCAACGGGTCGTACAACATATTGAAGGTCTGGCAGAACAGATGCTTACCATTTCCACAATCGTTCAAACGATTAATGACGTATCTGAACACACGAAACTCCTCGCACTAAATGCGAGCATCGAAGCGGCACGTGCAGGCGAGTCCGGAAAAGGGTTTGCGGTCGTGGCTACAGAGATTCGCAAGCTGTCGACCATGACTTATGAATCAACAAGGAGCATAAACATCACGATCGAACGCCTCAAGGCAGGAGTCTCTCAAACGTTACAGGTTATGAATCAGACCGAATTGGTTGTCTCCAAACAATCGCTTATTGTTCAGGAGTCGGGAATAGTTTTTGAATCGATTGCGGATATGCTAAAGGAATTCATTAACTCGATTCAAGAAATGGATGAGGATATAGGGCAGATGAATGTGATCAGGGAACAGGTTGTTTCATCCATTACTAAGATATCTCATGTGGCTCGAGATGCAGCGTCTGCCACAGAGGAGATAAGTTCGGCTTCTTCGGACCAGATGCGTGCTTATTCCATGTTACATCTTGCGGCTGAACAAATGAAACAATCAAGCGAACAAGTGAGCGAAATGATCAGCAAATTTCGAATTGTACAAGAATAATGACTGATAAGCAAATAAAACAAGCGCTACTAAAAGTGGATCCACTTTTAGTAGCGCTTATTAAATTCATTCTTGTAATGACATTCAATCACTTGAAAAATTAAGCCATTCCTCCTATTTAGTCAACACTATTCTCATACCGATCTAGAGCCTTATTAGCCGACTCTAGCATCCGCTTTTTCAGATATGCACCTTCAACCACACGAACGCGTTTACCCAGAAAACGAAGCTTCGATAATACATATTCTGCCTCATTATTAGCAAAGGTTAGTAGAATCGTATAAGTGTCTTTCATCGAGTCATAAGATACTTCTTTTTCGAAACAAGAGATTGCATAGAGAATGCGTGAGAGCTCTGGATTATAGGGTCGTCCGACCTCAAGTAGGGCTTGTTGTTTACGTTTCTCAAGGATGTTCTCAATTCTTTTACTAATGTTGTTCACTTGCTCTTCGGACATTTCTAACTCGCTGATTGATTGAATATGTTCTAGCTTGGTGCTTATCAAAGAATGGTTAGCTATAGGGTACCACAGTAGATACCAGCTTCTCTTAATCATGGAATATTCCAACTTATACGGATAACCGATCTTGTTATCAAAGAGTCTTCCTCCCTTGGATGAATAGGTCATGTTTATTCCTGATTTATTCATAATCATACGACGTAGGCTACGAAGTAGAGGGTGGAATACTTGACTCTCTACACTACGTGCCTTTTCGATGATTGCTTCTGTATTCATTGATTTTTCCGTATGCAGAGTAGTTTGAAGTTTATGTAATGTGTTCGCTGAAAAAGCTTCAGATGCGACGGGAAGGTCCATCATCGTCTTTAGCCAAGATCTCTCCTGTGAAGTAATCATATAAGTTCCTGAGTCTTCTAATAAGGAGAGGATTTGATGGCTATATATTTTTTCAAATAAATTCATAATAGGTTCGAATCTCCTTCCATTCGGCAATCATTTCTTTACGTAGATTAATTGGCTTTAGTACTTCGCAGCTAGATCCGAAACTTCTGATCCATGGTTTGATCTCTGATGTCCCATTGACCACAATCTCATATACGAAAAAATCGTCATTTTCTTCTACAATTTGTCCCCATTGACCTTGTAGTAGCACACGCGCTTTAACGAAGTTTGAACTCGTATTGTTATCATTGGGATTATAGAATCTCATCTGAATGGTGACAGGACCGCTTGTATCTATTAACCAGCTGTATTTGATTTTACTTTCTAAATCGATCCTTTTCTCCCCATAGTAAGATGGGTCGACAGGCTCTTCTTGCACAAGTTGTGTCATCCCTTCCATCCGATACTTCCTAATCCCATGTCGCGTACAGTACGCTAAGAGATACCACCGTCCATATTGATGATCGTAGACGATCTTGAGTGGGAGTATAATTTCTTCTTTACCTGTGATTTCACGTTCATATCGTGGATTGGTATTACGAGACGTATAGCTTTGTGAAGACTTTGGTGAAAAATATAGAAAACGTATTTTACGATAACTATGGATGGCTTCTAATAGCGTGAATAAATGCGCTTCATCTAATATACGAGAGTAATAATGATATTTGTATAGATAAACCTCAAATTCTTGAGGGATAGATGAGCTTCTGTTTATTTGTTTTTTAAGTCCATCGCGAAGTAAATATCCTTGTACGGATGGAACCTGCGTATTTGCCATAATATCGATAAAATCATATAAATCGATTAATTCATCGGATGTGAGCTGTTGGATAAGTTCATTTTGGATACAGTAGCGATAGGGACGCTGTCCCGATTGTTTACAGATGACACCTACCTTTTCTAGATATTTCAGATCGCTGCGAATCGTTTTCTCATCGGGTGGTGTCTCTTCGCTTGTAAATGCTAAGGAGCATATATCAAGGAGTTCGAGCGCAGTGGATGCTCTTTCATGGATCGAGGCCATCAATATAGCTATTCTTTGACTTTCGGATTCCTTGAGGGATTTCCCTCGGAACAGGAATAATAACATCGGATCGGTTGATTCATAGTAGCTGTTATGCAATGAGCTAGTAAAATCTGGTCCGGCAATTTCTTTAAGTCGTCGAAGTGTCTTATCAAAGGTATGGACAGAGATGCCGAGCTTCTCTGCAAATTGTGTTCGGCTGTATGCTCCACTAGTTAGGACTAGCATCCTTAGGAACTGGATTTCTTTATCAAAGCTTTCTCGTGCCAAGGAAATCCCTCACTTTTCATATATGTATTTCAATATTGTACCAAATATTTAGGTGGTCGTAATACTTTCACCATGTTCGTAGCCGTTAAAATCAGCGATGATGAATTCAGATCAAGAAGAAACCTGGAGGTTACAAAATGGAAAGAATAGAAAAGTTCCACGGAAATAATCATTATGAAGTCGATCTACCTAATGGCAATCTGCACGTATTTGCTAATTCGGATATTTATCAATCGTTTGATTCGAGACCCTTTGAAATGGCCGATAACAACTTAAGAATTCCACGTAATGTATATATGAGCTATACGCCAGATGCTCATGTTGGTATTGGAACCTGTATCGGGACAACAGCGGTGTGGAATATGAAGGATGGATTTGTATCTCCCTCTATTGTGGGTGTAGATATTGGGTGTGGGATGCGTGTGCATACGACACCTCTACACAAGAAGGACATTCAGGATAAAGGTGTACGCAGAGCGCTAATTAAGACGATTGAGAAATATGTTCCGACGAATGAACGTACGAACTCTCATTATGCAGATATAGATATAAAGGAAGTCGTAAAGTATGGTCTGAATGGGCTTCCGAGTGCCTATGTTCCAAATGAGCAATGGCTGACACACGTTGAGCAGTCGACATTCAAGTTCGATCATCAACATCTTGATAAGCTACCAGATCATATTCACAAATACGCTCATGGTCAATTAGGAACATTGGGTGGTGGGAATCATTTTATCGAGATACAATACCTAGAGATCGAAGAAGCACAGAAGAATCTAGCGACACAATGGGGATTATTTGATGGGCAAGTTATCGTAATGATTCATTCGGGTTCTCGGGCGTGGGGTGCTAGACTTGGGCAAGAGTATACGAAGTTATTCCGAGCCTCCATGTTCAACTGGGGGATAGAGAATCCTGACCGTAATCTGATCTATGCACCGATCTCGAGCGATGAAGGGCAAAGCTATCTCAATCTGATGTACTCCGCTTTAAACTTCGCGGTAAGTAACAGACATATGATTGCCTTCGGTGTTCGCGAGGCTTTCCGTGAATGTTTCGGAGACGATATTGAGTTCCCTGTGCTGTATGACTTGATGCATAACTATGCATTGAAGGAACATCATCGGAATGAGGCGATGCTTGTTCATCGAAAGGGAGCAACACGTGCGTTGCCACCAGGACATTTCCTCAATACAGCGGCTTACAGAGAAACGGGACATCCAGCATTAATTCCTGGCTCCATGGGAACTTCTTCTTACATTATGATCGGTAAAGAAGAAGGGATGAAGAATTTCTATTCCATCTGTCACGGAGCAGGCAGAGCTAGATCAAGGAAAGCTACGAAGGAATTAGTGACTGTTGATGAATTCCAGCGTTCCATGAAAGTGGGGTCCGATGAAGAAATCCTGGTCAACCACCGTTCCTTAGCAACGATTCTAGATGAATGTCCTCAAGCATATAAAGACGTGGATCGGATTATTGATAGTGTGGTGGGTGCATCCCTAGCTGATGTAGTGGCAACATGCAAGCCTATGGCAGCGATTAAGGGAGTTTGAAGTCTATAATGGTGTGAAAGAGGGATTCCTTTCCGAAACAAGGCATATTCAATGAAGTTTTGTGAGCAGTTAAGCTTATGAATTTATTGATAATGAAAAGATTCACATGAAAAGAAGCAGTCCTATAAGTTTGTTTATAGGCTGCTTCTTTGCATTAGTTCATAGATATGAAGTATAGATCGTCCTTCGTATAACCTATTCATTATTTCAGCATACCTGCAATGTAAATATCGTTAGTTTCGATTTCTTTTGACCAATTGGTAAATCCAATTTTTAATAGTTTCTCTGCTGCTTCATAAGGGCTTATAACAAAAGAGTCTTTGAGCCAACGACTTAAGAAGCCAATGGTGCCATAGCTTGCAAAAATCGCATAATCTTGATCATCAAATATAAGCATTAATTGCGTTGTTAATCTGTCAGATAGATTCTGGATAGTGTTAGCATCATTAAATTCTACGTTATAAAATGAGCGATACTTAACAAAATGCTGACATAAATGTAGGATCATGGGCTGTTCCCAACCGGGGTGTTGGCTTTGATAGAAAGATAGAAAGCGATCATTTAATAACCTTCTTACATCGTCCATCAGGTCATACTTATCTACAAAATATAAATAAAATGTCGATCGAGAAATGTTTGCCGCATGAGCAATTTCTTTCACCGTCAAATCTTTGAAGTTGTTCGTGCTCAACAATTTCAAAAGTGCAACCCGAATAGTCTCCTTTGTAGTCTCCAAATGTGACACCCCTATGAACATATTTAATGAAAATGTCTCGTCCGTTCTAATATATTGGATTATATACTTGAATTATAACATGTCGAGGAGCGAAATGATAAATGACTAAATCCGTTTATGTGATTACTGGTGGTTCAGGTGGAATGGGAAAAGCAACGGCTGAATTGGTAGGAAAAAAGGGAACTGTATTATTGGCTGATGTCTCTGAAGAACGACTGATTCAAGCTAAAGAAGAATTGGCGGCTAAAGGGATTACAGATGTTTATTACCAAACCGTTGATATTACTTCACGAGAAAACGTTGCTTCATTGGCACAAAAATCTGCAGAGCTAGGAACCCTAAAAGGTTTGATTCATACAGCAGGATTATCACCATCTATGGCCGATTCTAGACGGATCACGGAAGTGAACCTATTGGGTACAGGAATTGTATTAGAAGCATTTCTCCCATATGCAACGCAAGGAACTTCAGTAGTATGTATTTCCTCAATGAGCGGTCATATGTTACCACGAGTAGGTCCATATTCTGACGTTCTAAAACAACCATTAGCTGACAATATTGTTGAAGCTGTGGAACAATTTGCTCAAGGGAATCCCGGGGCGGCATACACGTTTTCCAAATTGGGCGTGATATTATTTGTTGAAGATCAAGCTTGGAATTGGGGAGAAAAGGGAGCGCGAATTAATTCGATTTCTCCTGGCACAATCAATACACCAATGGGACGGCTAGAAGCTTCTCAACAAGTAGAAATGCAAGCTATGCTGGATATTACTCCATTACGTCGTGAAGGTGAACCCTCTGAAATAGCAACAGCTGTAGATTTCCTTCTTAGCGATGCAGCATCCTATATTTCAGGTATAGACTTACGTGTAGACGGTGGTACAATAGCTAATTTAAATAAAGTAGGCTTAGCATCAGGTAAATAAGTTGAATGTAAAAAGAGCAGAGTAAGTACCATTGGTTATTAATATATTTCTAGACACATCTCAAAGAGATGTGTTTTTCCGTCGTTAATTGTATAAACAGAACCAATACACAAGACTACCTTAGAACTTTTGATATACCAGTCCATAATTTTATTGCAACCGTTTCCAATAATGCTTAGGATATGGAATGAGGTGAATAATATTGGATAAAAAATGGCTGTCGTGTGTGGCTGTATTGCTAATATTTCTACTGGCTTATGAATTTATTGGATTTGG
Organism: Paenibacillus sp. Y301; assembly: GCF_059445505.1. Taxonomy (NCBI): domain Bacteria; kingdom Bacillati; phylum Bacillota; class Bacilli; order Caryophanales; family Paenibacillaceae; genus Paenibacillus; species Paenibacillus sp. Y301. The sequence goes on from NZ_JCAIUL010000023.1 coordinate 35,054, forward strand.
GCGTCAATCCGGTAAGATGGGCAGTATTGTTCAGGAATTACATGGTCATCCCGAGAATGTGGGACACAGGTATCATATCGTACTGATTGAACAGGAACGTTATCATCCTTACTGGGAAATGATTGAGAAGGGTGCGGAGAAAGCTGCGGAAAGGTATGGAATGGATATTGAATTTACCGGTCCGGTCCGCAACAACATGGACGAGCAGATTCATTTACTGGAAAAAGCGATTGCTGCCCGAGTGGACGGGATTATCGTCCAAGGTCTAAATGGTGAGCGATTTACACCGGTCATTGATAAGGCTGTGCAGCGTGGCATTCCTGTTGTGACCATCGATACGGATGCTCCGGCTAGTAAAAGACTGGCTTATGTAGGTACGGATAATGAGGCGGCGGGAGAAAACATGGGGCGTTTTGTTGCAGAGACTACAGGTGGATCTGGACAAATAGGTGTCATTATAGGGAGCGAGCTTGCCGAGAATCAGCTACAACGGTTACAAGGGCTACAAAACATAGTGAAGCAATACACAGATCTAAACATTGTGGATGTTCGCAGCTCCAACATTTCACATATGGAAGCGATTCAGCAAGCAGCGGGAATGCTAAAGGCACATCCAGACATTTCGATCATGGTGGGTACCAGTGCAACAGATGCTCTGGGTGTTCTTCAGGCTGCGAAGAGCTTGAAACGAGATTCTCTTACGATCGTTGGTTTTGATAATCAGGAAGAGACACTGGATGCCATTCTAAGGGGTGAGATTAAGGCAACTATAGCACAGCAGCCTTTTTTAATGGGTGATACAGCAGTCAAGCTACTTCATCAGCATTTTCAGGGAAAAGCCTTACGAACTGAATATTATACAGAGGTAATGGTGTTAGATAAGCATAATGCACAGAAGGGAGAAGGCCTGTGAGTATCCGCAAAAAGCTGTTGGTTTGTATTCCACTACTGGTGGTTTTGATGAGTACAGTTTCCTTTTTCTTATTCCAAAGCAGTAAGAATGTGCAGGAAAGCTATCATTTAATGATGAATCGTATCTTACTATATAAGGAAGTGTCCTATGAAGTTGGGGAGATTATGCGATCGATGAACCGGTTCATTATGCAGGTCGATGCGGATAGTTTTCCTGAAGTGGAAAAACACCTGAGCGGTATTCAGCGGCTGAGACAAGAGCTAGATGGATTGGAGACAATTGGTGGAAGTGACCTGCCGCTTGTAAATTACCGTAATATTATGGATACGTTTTTAGAGCAAGTCGAGACTATGATTGGCAAGATCGACGACCAAGATTCTAATACGATGGCAGGGGCTTATATCGAAGCGGAGAAAACCGAGCGTTTCATACGCGAGGAGGCTCAGGGATTAGTTGACATTGAGCTTGATCAATATAAGCCGATTTATCAGGAAATTATGTCCACCACAGACAAATTGAATAATATAGGGACGCAACTGGTCGTTACTGTTGCAGTTCTTAGCATCATTCTGGCCATATGGCTGTCGAATAGTATAACGGGACCGATCCGGCGGCTAGTGGCAACTGCCAAGCAAATATCAAAAGGTCGGATGGATACAAAGGCACCAGAAAGCATTAACAATGATGAGATTAGCATCTTGTGCCGAACCTTTAATAGCATGATCGATAACATTCAAAGTTTGATGGCTGATAATATCAATAGTCTGGAGAAGGACCGTCTAGTGAAAGAGTTAGAGCTCAAAATGCTTCAGAGCCAAATTAATCCTCATTTTCTGTTCAACACCCTTAATTCTATTGCCAAGTTGGCTTATATCGAGGGGGCCATAAGGACAAGTGATCTTACGGTATCGGTATCCCGTCTATTGAGATATAACCTGCAAAAGCTGGATCAAGCGGTGTCGTTACGTGAAGAAGTCGAACATGTGACCGAATATATCAACATTCAGAAGGCGCGGTTTCGTGATCGTATTTCTTTTGTCATGGATATTGATGAGAGAGCACTGGACGGCATGCTTCCATGTCTGACCCTGCAGCCTATTCTGGAAAATGCATTCGTACATGGGATAGAGCAGATGGAAGAGGGCGCAGAGTTAAAGCTCACTATCGGATATGTAGATGAAGGTGTAGGAATTGAGATTCGAGATAACGGTGTAGGGATGAGCAGGGAGACAGTTGAGCTACTTCTCAAATCTTTCCGCGAGGAGACGCCTAGCTTGGGTAGGAAAGGCCAATCCACTGGGCTGGGAACACATAATGTATTTAAAAGACTACATTTATATTTCAATGGAGAGCAGAGAATCGAAATTGATAGCACCCAGGGAATAGGGACAGCTGTCTTGTTCAAGATTCCCTATCACGCGGTAACCACATGACAAGAAAGGAGTGTGACTCATGTTCAGCTTACTTATTGCGGATGATGAAGCGCTGGAGCGGGAGGGTCTGGAGCTGATGATTAGGCATATTCTGCCGGACACCTTTCATTTTCTCCATGCGGAAAATGGACGCAAGGCCATTCAGATTGCGGAAGAGGAACGGCCTGATTTCATCTTTATGGATATTAAGATGCCTGGCATTCAAGGGCTTGAGGCTGTACGTCATATTTCGGCCATGGTTCCCTCAACCAAAATTGTGATGATAACAGCTCACGATTACTTCTCTTATGCGAAGGAGGGGCTGGCTCTGGGCGTACGGGATTATTTACTTAAACCAGCAAGACGTGAGGAAATCCTGCATGTACTAGAGTTGTTGATTAGCGAGAAGGAAGAAGAGAAACATCTGCGAAATGAGCAATTGGAGCTTCAAGAGAAGCTGTCACAGCTGATTCCGCTAGCCGAGAACGAGCTCTCTCTTATGCTTATGCTAGAGTCAGTGCAGGAGGTGGAACTCGAACAGCTGGCCAGTCTATTACATATCCAGTGGGATAAGGGTTATGCGATGGTATTATCTTTTTCTAGGAAATCCAAAAAGGAGTGGGACGATTTCCAACTGCTCAAGCGGGAAGTTTATGAAGCTGTTAAGCATTTCACGAAACCCAATCTGGCCTCGATCGTCGGACCTATCATTGGACATCAGATGGCCTTATTTATTCCTCTTCCATCGGGTAGGCATGGTTATTCTCAACGTATTATTTCCTTAGAATGGGGAGAGCGTATTAGGGGAGTTATGGAGGAGCGGTTCCAGTTGTCCCTCTCGGTAGGGATTGGATCAGTTCGGGAGGGCTGGGACGGAATTAGCCGATCCTATCGAGAAGCCGTTCGTGTATGCGCAGAGGATAACGTGTTATCGAATGTACGGCATTACGACGATATACCCCTGAGCTCAGGGCAAACGATGATCTCACTGGATGATGAGAAGAATCTACTGGATGCCCTGCTGCGACATAACAAACAGGAGAGTACGGAGAGATTTAGTTCTTTATATGAAATCTTGGAAGGAACTAGTTCGAGTTCATTTTCTACTTTGCGAGGAGAAGTCATAGGGCTACTGCTGTTTCTATGTCGTGCGATTCAATCCGGTGACGGTGCCAATCTGATTGAATCTTTGAGTGTAGTGGAAGATAGCGAAGCACTTCGTAAAGGTGCATTATTTTGGCTTGATTCCTTTATTGATAGTCTGAAGGAAGAGCGAGATCAGAATCGTTCTCAAGTGTTCCAGAGGGCTCTTCTCTATATTGATCAAAAATATAAAGAAGATATCTCTATGGAGCAAAGTGCGGAATATGTAAATCTTAGCCCACATTATTTCAGTAAATTATTCAAGCAGCATGCAGGAGAGAATTTCATCGACTATGTTACTCGGCTTCGAATTAAGGAGGCTAAGCAATTGATTGTGGAAGAACGTCTTAGTCTTAAAGAAATATGCTACGAGGTAGGTTATAAGGATCCTAACTATTTCAGTAGGGTCTTCAAGAAGGCAACAGGAATGACGCCAAGTGAATACAGACAGCAGATAGAGAACGAAAGTCCTTGTTAACCAACAAGGACTTTTTTGCGTTTTATAACCAAATTGTCCTGTGAAAGACTTGTATTTAGCTTTCATTACAGGAGGCAACAAGGTAATGCAGTTAGAGAGTAAAGAAGTGCTGGTATTGAACAGGCCACGGCATTTCGTCCCGTGCTAAGCTTGGTTTGTAAGCGCAATCAATTATTTTAAATGGTGAAAAGGGGCGATGAAAGAGTGAGAAAATACGGCAAAGTAGTTCGTTTAGGGGTAGCTCTATTATTGGCATCATCACTTGCAGGCTGTGGATTAGTCTCCAACGGGGATAATCAAAATAAGGAAAAAACAGCTGCGAAAGACGGAGACAAAATTGTCATTGGGATGTCTATGGATACATTGAAAGAGGAACGTTGGCAAAAGGATCGTGATATTTTCACTGCGAAAGTAGAAGAGCTTGGAGGCGAAGTGAAGGTTCTTGCAGCTAACGGAGATGATGCTACGCAGATGAGTCAAGCAGAGCAATTAATTTCCCAGGGCGTAAACGTACTTGTTGTCATTGCTCACAATGCTGAAGCAACAGCACCGATTGTGGAGAAAGCACACAAAGAAGGTATCAAAGTGATTGCATACGACCGTCTGATTAATAATTCAGATGTGGACTACTATATTTCTTTTGACAATGTACGTGTAGGAGAATTCCAGGCGACAGCAGTGATCGAACAGGCGCCAAAAGGCAACATCGTTTATATCGGTGGAGCGGACACAGACAACAATGCTCATATGTTCAAGGAAGGCGCAATGAATATACTGAAACCGCTGGAAGAGAAAGGCGATATCAAGATTGTGTATGACCAGTTCTCCAAGGATTGGAAGCCAGAAGAGGCTCTTAAAAATATGGAAAATGCCCTAACTGCGAACAACAATGATGTGCAGGGCGTGGTTGCAGCTAACGACGGTACTGCTGGGGGTTCAATTCAAGCCTTAACCGCTCAAGGGATGGCTGGCAAAATTCCAGTATCCGGACAGGATGCAGATTTAGCTGCTGTACAACGCATTGCAGAAGGAACACAGTTGATGACGGTGTATAAGCCGATTAACGCGATTGCAACTAAAGCTGCTGAGATGGCTATGGCTGCTGCCAAGGGCGAAAAAATTACGACGGATAAGACGGTAAATAACGGAAAGGTTGATGTCCCTTCCGTACTGCTCGATCCCATGGCGGTTAACAAGGATAATTTAGATGTTCTGATCAAAGATGGCTTCCACAAGCTGGAGGAAGTGTATAAGAACGTTCCTAAGGACCAGTGGCCTAAACAATAACCTACTAGAATGGCGGGTGCGGAACCTTTAGGTTCCGCTCTCTGCTGATTCATGGTCAGAAAGGGTGCTTGAATCATGTATGTATTGGAAATGGCAGACATCAGTAAGGAGTTTCCCGGTGTTAAGGCGCTAGATCATGTGAACTTTAAGGTTAGGGAGGGAGAAATACATGCCCTATGCGGGGAGAATGGTGCTGGGAAGTCAACCTTAATGAAGGTGCTAAGCGGTCTCTATCCGACCGGAACCTATAGCGGTGAGATTATCATTGATGGACAGAGCAGGCAGTTCCACCAAATAACGGACGCTGAGCAAGCAGGGATTGCTATCATTCACCAGGAACTCGCACTCGTCAAGGAGATGACGGTAGGTGAGAATATTTTTCTGGGAGCTGAGCCGTGCAGACGCGGATTAATTCAGTGGGATAAACTGTACCATAATGCCTCCGTATGGTTGAAAAAAGTGGGGCTGAATATTTCTCCAAACGTCAAAATTGGTCATCTTGGGATTGGTCAGCAACAACTGGTTGAAATCGCCAAAGCACTTTCCAAGCACACCAAAATACTGATTCTAGACGAACCAACAGCTGCTTTAACAGAAAGTGAAGTCTCCATTCTCATGGGAATATTGAATCAGCTGCGCAGTGAAGGTGTCTCCTGTGTATATATTTCGCATAAGATGCCTGAAGTTTTTGCTCTAGCAGACTCCATCACAGTACTGCGTGACGGGCGAACAATAGCGACGCTTGATCGTAAGGAGACGGATGATGACGAGGTTGTATCCTTGATGGTTGGTCGGGAATTGACAGAAAGATACCCACGAGTAAATCATAACCCAGGAGAAATGGTGCTTGAGGTTAACCATTATAACGTGTGGCACCCTGAAAAGCGTAATCAGAAAGTGCTTCGAGATATTCATTTTCAATTACGTAAAGGTGAGATTCTGGGAATCGCTGGACTTATGGGTGCGGGACGAACAGAGTTAGTCAGTAGTCTTTTCGGAGCTTATGAAGGCAGAGCTGAGGGAGAAGTACAAATCGATGGAAAAACGGTAAAGATTAAATCCGTTGCTGAAGCGATTAAAGCAGGAATTGCTCTAGTGACGGAAGACCGTAAACGTCAAGGACTCGTGATGGGTATGGATGTGAAACGAAATACGACGATGGCTACGATGGGTAAAGTATCGAAGCTCGGTTTCATTAACGAGAATGAAGAGATTAAATGGGGACGCCAGTATGTGCAGGATCTAAAGACGAAAACAGCTTCGTTGGAAACGTTGGTAGGTACACTTTCGGGAGGGAATCAGCAGAAGGTTGTACTTGGTAAGTGGCTGATGTCTGATCCCAAAATCCTGATTATGGACGAACCTACCCGGGGAATTGACGTTGGAGCGAAATACGAAATATATAATTTAATGAATCGATTGGTAGATCAAGGTGTAGCCATTCTGATGATTTCTTCGGAGTTACCAGAGGTACTTGGTATGAGTGACCGGATTATGGTGATGTGCGAAGGAGAATTCGTTAAGGAATTTCATTGGCGTGAGGCTACTCAAGAAAATATAATGATCGCCGCTACGGGAGGTAAATAATATGCAACTTCAAAAAGAACCTCAAGATCGGATAGATATCCCTGCGAACCGAAAATCGCTCTGGAGTAGCTTGTTTGGTGAAATGGACGTACGTGCATACACCATGGTAGGGGCGCTGGTATTCCTATGGGTACTGTTTGGAATTCTCAATCCTACCTTTTTGACCTCACGAAATTTATCTAATCTATTCACACAAATGTCTGTTACCTCCATATTAGCTATTGGGATGGTACTCGTCATTGTGGCGGCACATATTGATCTTTCCGTAGGTTCTATCGTAGGGTTGACCGGAGGAATAGCCGCTATACTGAGTAATTGGATGGAGCTTCCAGCGATCATTGTTATTCTTGGTACACTGGTGGCTGGCGCGGTGCTTGGTCTACTTCAAGGATGGCTTGTTGCTTACAAGATGATTCCTGCCTTCATTGTTACATTGGGTGGCATGATGGTGTTCCGCGGTGTGCTAATGGGCGTTACCCAGTCCAAAACAATTCCAGTATCCGATCCGTTGCTTGCCATGTTGGGGAATGCTTATTTTGCTAAAGGGTTTGGTATCATTATTGGGTTGCTGGCCGTGGCCTTTCTTCTATGGAGCGCCTATACGAAACGTCGTTCCCGACAAAAATATGGCTTCGAGATCACACCACTCGGAGTAGATATTATGAAAGTCTCTGTTCTTGCCTTACTGGTTGTGTCATTCGTAGTTGTTATGAACAATTACAAAGGGATTCCTTTTCCTATTATCTTCGTTATTGTATTGGCAATTATTTTTTACATTATTTCAACGAAAACTACGTTTGGCCGTCATATTTATGCCATTGGGGGTAATATGGAAGCTGCCCGTCTATCGGGTATTCATATTAAGCGGAAGACGATGCTGATCTTTGTATTTAACGGACTACTCGCTTCGATTGCAGCCATCGTTCTGACTTCTCGCTTAGCATCTGCGACAATCACTGCCGGGAATATGGCGGAAATGGATGCGATTGCCGCTTGTGTTATCGGTGGAACATCATTGATGGGCGGTGCAGGGACAATTATAGGTGCCATTATAGGCGCATTGGTTATGACCACCCTTGATAACGGGATGTCACTGATGGGATTAGAATCATTCTGGCAATACGTAGTTAAGGGCTCCATTCTTGTTGTTGCTGTTTGGCTGGATATTTCTAACCGACGAAAGGGTGTAAAGTGAGAATTTTATTTTGCTAGAAGATGTAATTTGATGAAGACCCATAGACCATAGCCAACCAATTAGATTCTTCTAAATGGCTGGCTGTTTTTATATATATTATCTATAATTATTAGAGTAAGTTCTTTAGTATGAGTATTGGAGAAGTGAGCAGGATAGTGTAAACTAAAAGTGAAATTTGTAAGCGATTGCAAATGGATGTTCCACACGATCTTATTATGGATAATAGAATAAGCTAAAAGGAGTAAACTATGAAACCATACACTAAACCAAACCAACCATTAGTGAACCACATTTTTACCGCTGATCCGTCTGCTCATGTATTTGAAGGTAAAATCTATATCTATCCTTCACATGACCTTGATCATGATGGACCAGATAACGATAATGGGGACCAATATGCTATGGAGGATTACCATGTATTATCCATGGAGAACTTCGATTCTCCTGTAGTAGATCATGGTGAAGCTCTTCATCTACGGGATATTCCATGGGCTTCAAGCCAACTCTGGGCACCAGATGCCGCGTACAAGAACAATGTATACTATCTGTTCTTCCCAGCACGCGATCAAGACGGAATCTTCCGAATTGGGGTTGCTACATCATCCGCACCTGCTGGACCATTTAAGCCAGAGCCTAATTATATCAAGGACAGTTATAGCATCGACCCTGCTGTGTTTATTGATGAAGATGACCAGGCTTACATGTATTTCGGTGGTCTCTGGGGAGGGCAATTGGAAAAGTGGCAGACAGGCAGCTTCGAGTCGTCGCAAACGGAGGGTCCCGCAGCAGATAAGCCTGCGTTAGGTCCAATCGTGGCAACGCTAAGCGAGGATATGCTGTCATTTAAGGATAAACCGGTTGAAATCTCGATACTGGACGAAGAAGGAAACCCAATTCTTGCAGGCGACGAGGAGCGGAGATATTTCGAAGGACCATGGGTACATAAATACAATGGATACTACTATCTATCTTACTCGACGGGGACTACGCACAAACTGGTTTATGGAATTAGTAAGAACCCTCAGGGTCCGTACACATTCAAAGGGACAATTCTTACGCCTGTTATAGGCTGGACCACGCATCATTCCATTGTCCAGTTTGAAGATAAATGGTACCTCTTTTACCATGATTGCTCGCTATCTGATGGCGTCAATCACAAACGTTGCGTGAAATATACGGAACTAAAATATAATGCTGATGGAACCATTCAAACGATCGATCCTTATGCAGAAGTTGAATAAGGAATAGCAAAATAAATCTAAACCGTTCACGATCACAAAGATCGTTGAACGGTTTTTTAACGTTGAATGGTGGCAATATGCCTGAAGCGGGGTGATCAAGTCTCTCAGAGCTCACAAATGATTCAAAATACCAACTTTAGTTGTCTTGATAATACCGTTTCTATAATGGAAGATTAAAGAATTACTTCTAAATCGAAATAAGGATGTGTGATTATCGAATGAACGAATGCTCATTGAGTTGGCGAAAGATAGGGATCTCCATGACTGTTCTACTTATGATATTGCTGAGAGCATGGCCCGGTACGGTGATTAGTGAGGTAAGGGCTGCTGAATCCAATGGTTTTGGATATGACGACAATAAAGACGGAACGGCTACGATTACAGGTTATATGAGAATAGACAAAGAAATTGATATTCCTTCAGAGATTGGACCATCAGATTTGAAGGTAACCAGCATAAGTAATTTTGCCTTTGGGAATAACCAATTGAGCAGCGTAATCATTGAAAATCCATCTCTAACAGCTATTGAAGCCAATACATTTTTAAATAACGATTCTTTGACACTTATCGGTTATGACAATATACGGGGATATGCTAATACGAATAACTATCATTTTAAAGATATCTGGACGGGTTTAATCGATCCAAACGAAAATTCCACATGGGACAAAGCACATTCCGGTGTTGTAACAGCCTCACATTCTATCGAGGGATCACTAGCCAGAATGTTGTGGTTACGGCGGCTATAAATGATACGCACAGCGGAATTACAATGACGAAATGGGCAAGTGGCGATCAGTCTGCGACTTACTTTGGAGCAGGAGGAACATTATTTGACCAAAGCTTCGAGGTAGGTGAGAACGGTATCTATACGGTTTATGCGAAGGATACTGTGGGCAACGAGAGCGTAGCAACAATTCAAGTTGGGAACATCTATACGGATAAACCTAGCATACAACTGTCGATTGACCCATTAGCACCGACGCAAGGGAACGTCTCGGTTACAGCCTCCGTGTATGCACAGAGCGGGATTGAAGTGTTAAAAGTGGGGCAAGGCCAGCAGGATATAAGCTATTTCACTTCTGGAGGAACGTCATTAACGATTATGGATGGTGAAGCAGTTGGAAGTGACGAATATTGACCGTGAGAAGCCAGTTATCATCTTGAAAGGCGATGCGGTGGTCGAAGTTCGTCTTGGAACGTTATATACGGATGCTGGCTACAGCGCTGTGGACAATTATGATGGTGATATAAAACCTCGCAAGTGATTGTATCGTCTAGTCGTGTAGATACGAGTAAGGCTGGACAATATACGATTGATTATGACATCAGCGATCGTGCGGGGAATGCGGCTGAACGTGTTAGTCGCACGGTTAAGGTGGTGGCAGCAGAGGAAACTGTTGTTGTAGGGAAAACTCCTGCTGTAGGGGGAGGAGGAAGTCAGCAATTGTCTGGCAATACTGAACTCAACAAGCTGGAAATATGGGCGAAGGACCAGATGATCTCGCTCGGCAAGTCAGGGGGAACATCCTACACGGCGGAGACGGAAGCCAGTCAGATCGAAGTGAAGGCTGAAACAGCGCAAGCGTCGGCAAGAATAACGCTTACGCTTAACAGAGAAACCGTGAGTAGCAATAAACCAATGAACTTAAAATCAGGCAATAATCGACTTGAACTGGTAGTTCAAGCGGAAGACGGGACGAAAAAGACATATACAATCACGATTCATCGGAGTATGGCGAATTCGGACGAAATGCCTGAATTGTCCGATATCTCTGGGCACTGGGCTGAGAAGCTGATTCGGCAAGCTTTAATGGGCAATATGGTGAGCGGCTATCCAGACGGAACGTTCCGTCCCAATGCACCGGTGATGCGGGCGGAGCTAGTGGTGATGCTTATGAAGGTGATTGGGCAAAGTGGGAATGGAGGTACGAGTCCAAGCTTCACTGATGCGTCCACGATCGGAGACTGGGCGAAGTCAGCGATTGCACAAGCTGCGGCAATGAACATCGTGAGTGGTTATCCGGATGGCAGCTTCAGACCCAATGAACGAGTTACGCGAGCAGAGATGGCAGTTATGGTCGCCAGCCCAGGGCGTTCGGGATTGACCCATCGAAGAAGATCTCAAGCTTCGCAGACGATGCGATTATACCGACATGGGCAAGAGGCACAGCGGAAGCACTCAGACAGATGGGCGCGCTACAAGGACGCAGTGGCGGTAAGTTCGCACCGAGCGCAGAAGCATTGCGGCCGGAAGTGTTGACGATGATCATGCGGTTGTTGGATATGAGAATGACCTAATTGCATTTGGTTGACCTAAATATATATGGGATTTCAGACACATCTCTTACGATGTGTCTTTTTGTCGTAACTTGTGCAAACACAACCTATACACAAATCTCATTCCTCAGACGGAGGAGGTATCCACCTGAAGCCAGTTATATCAATCGCGATACTACAATAAAATAAAGCTAGCAAAGGGAAGCACTCTTTTAAATTGTACGGGAGAGGAAGGTTATGAAGTGGAGAAAATTATTGAAGTAAGAGGTATTAGCAAGGCGTATGGGAAAAGAAAATCGAAAGAGAAGATCCATGCCGTTCGTGATGTTTCTTTTGATGTGAATCGTGGAGAGGTACTCGGTTTATTAGGGCCCAATGGTGCTGGCAAAACATCAACCATCAAGATGCTCTGTGGTTTGTTAGAATCGGATGCTGGATCTATATCCATTAATGGCTTAGATATTTGTAAGAAGAGGCTTAAAGCGCTAGAGCATATTAGTGCTGTATTAGAGGGGAATCGAAATTTATATTGGCGTCTTACCGTTCGGGAAAACCTAGAATATTTTGCAGGAAACCGGGGTTACTCTCGGAAGCAAGTGGCTGAACAAGCGGATAAATTATTAGAGCAATTCAACCTTAAAGAAAAGGAGAATGAGCTTGTCAATGGTTTATCCAGAGGGATGCAACAAAAGTTGGCTATCGCGGTAGCCCTATTAGCTAATACGGATGTCATTTTGCTGGATGAGCCTACGCTTGGTTTGGATGTTGAGGTTAGTTATGAATTACGTCATATATTGAGCAGAATTGTTAAGGAAGAAAAACGCACGATTATCATTAGTTCACATGATATGCCCGTCGTTCAGGAATTGTGTGACCGTGCCATTATCATAAATAAAGGTGAAGTTGTAGTTGACGACAGGGTGGAGAATCTACTGAATTTATTTGAAACAAGGGCGTATTCCATTAAGTTGGGTGAGCAGTTAAGCGTAGAACAGGAGAATAAACTGTTGCGTACATTTCCTTTGAGTACTTATCAAGCAAGCTCCCATGAAACGATCGTGGAAGTGAATTTAGAGCATGGCCAGGACATTTACGAGTTGTTTGATCTTCTGAAAGAGGAAGGAACGATCGTGGAAAGTATAGATCGTATAACCATCGATTTTGAACAAGTATTCATTCAGATTGTTAAGGGAGGGAAGACTCATGAAATGGCTCCATTTATTCAATGCTAATTTTCGTAAAGAATATATTGAGATGAAACGCTATTTACCGAACACGATTGCGTTAGTATTTACGTTTTATATTATATTTCTGGCTGCATTCTTTGGAATTATGTTCGTAGGTGATCCATCCAGTTTTGATAGTAATGTTCAATATTCCATTGTAAGTGTCATCTTCTGGAGCTTAACGATGATGACGATGAACTTTATTGGTTTCTCGGTAATAACAGAAGCGACGCGTGGAACATTAGAACAAATATATATGTCCCCATTGGGTGTGTGGAAAATCATGCTCACGCGGATCCTCAGTCAATGTGGTTTACAGTTTGTGATTATGGTCCTTTTGCTGTTTGCCGCGATGCTAACCTCTGGACAGTGGTTAAGTCTTAACCCCATGACCACGATCCCTATCATTGTAGTGACTATCATAAGTATGGTAGGTATTAGCTTTATGATTGCTGGTTTAGCTATTATCGTGAAACAAATTCAAGCCTTTCTACAGATCTTTCAATTTGTGTTGATGGGGCTTGTATTTGTTCCACTAAATGTAGCTCCATTTCTAGCATTCGCCCCATTCGTTAAAGGTGTGAATATGGTGAGAACCGTGATGATCGAGGATCTGACGTTGACACAATTGCCTATGTCAGATTATGGGGTACTATTATTGAATTCGCTGGTGTATTTAATTTTAGGACTTCTTGTATTCCATGCTTGCGAGAAGATAGCCATGAAGAAAGGTTTGCTAGGGCAATACTAGCGTTTGTAATTTAATGATCATCGTTCCGTCCAGAAGACCACATGCGAAATGGTCAACTCAAACCGGGTTACAATGTACAGATTGGGACTGAAAATCAGTTTATTTTGACCTACAGTCTACACCCAAGACCTACCGATACTCGCTGCTTAAAGCCGCACATGGAGAAAGTAAGACAGATGCTTGGCAAACTCCCACGAACGGTCATTGCGGATGCAGAATATGGTAACGAAGAAAACTACGCATATCTGGAAAAAGAAGAAATTCAAGCTGTAGTGAAATACGGCAGCTATCACAAAGAGAAGAGCAAGGCTTGGAAAGAGAATGTCGGTAAGATTGAGAACTGAACGTACAACGAAGCTGAGGATACGTGGATGTGCCCTACTGGACAAACGTTACATTTCCGAAAAACGAGCAAAGAAACTCAACCTAGTGGATATGAAATTCGAAAACGACATTACCGAAGCGAGGAAGGTTACGACTTATCCGTACGCCGAATGACGGAACCAGAAAGTGTATTTGGACAACTGAAAAACAACCGGGGATTCCGGAGATTTCTGCTTCGCGGCATGGAAAAAGTGACGCTTAAGGTCTGTTGGCTTTCACTTGCCCACAATCTACTGAAACAAGCCGCAAATGATCAAAAACGCAGAGCAGCGATCTTCCAATAACGGGAGAATCGCTGCTCTTTTAACTTTTACTGTTTTGAGATTGAATAGTGTCTGCCTCCGTTCGTAGAAAATCTACTTATGGGACAGCCCCCTAGTCTAGCTATTAATCGATATTATAATATCCACAAACTACGGTTCCCACTGCTTTGGCTGCTACTAAAAGAGCATCTTCATCAATATCGAATTTTGGATGGTGGTTGAAGTATGGTTTTTCAACGCCTTTTGGTGAACAGCAGATATAGAAAAAGCAGGCTGGAATTTTTTTAGCGTAATGGGCAAAGTCCTCTGAAGGTGCCATAGGTCCGAATTCCTGAACGTCCACAATATCTTTATCGTTAGCATTTTTCAGGTAAGAAGCAACTTTTGCAGTTAATTCAGGGTTATTGTAAAGCGGTGGATAGTCTGGTGTATAGGTTAACTCGCAGGTTACATTGAATTCTTCTTCAATTCCATGTGCGATCCGGCGAACTTCCCGTTCAATCGTTTCACGTGTTTCTTCCGTCATGGCGCGAACATCGCCTTCGATTTCAACGCTGTCTTTGATGACATTAAAAGTGCCTTTTCCATCAAAGGAGCCAATGGTTACGACCCCCATATCAAATGGATTTAATCGGCGGCTAATCACAGTTTGAATGGCTGTGACAAAATGAGCGCCTGCAACAATCGAGTCATTTGCCAGATGAGGGGAAGACCCATGACCGCCCACACCTTGAACTTTTAGTTTAAAGTAAGCACGACCCGGGAATACATAACCACTATTATACCCAACTATACCGGACTCTCCAAGCGGCAGTAAGTGAATCCCAAAAATGTTATCCAAATCATCCAATAAACCAGATGCAAGGATGCCGATTGCACCACCCGGCGGAACTTCCTCTGCGTGTTGGTGAATAATCTTGATCGTACCGGGAATTTCATCTTTTAATTGAATTAGACAATCTGCAAGAACTAACAGGTAAGCGGTATGACCATCATGTCCGCAAGCATGCATAACCCCAGGATTCTTAGATTTAAAAGGGAGATCTATTTCTTCTTGGATGGGAAGTGCGTCGAAATCTGCTCTAAGCCCAATGGTTTTTCCTGGTTTTCCTCCTTGAATGGTAACAATAATGCCATAGCCTCCGCCTACATTAGTGTCTAAATGAACATCTTTTCCTTTATAGAAATCTTCAATAAATTTACTTGTTTTTTCTTCTTTAAAAGAAAGCTCAGGATTTTCATGAAGGTGGCGGCGGATCTGAATGATTTCTTCTTTGCGTTCTTCAAGCATTTGCATTAATTTGTTTTTCACTATAATTCCTCCCATATTGATATTTCTCTTATGCGGTTCTATCTTCTTTACCAGCATTGTTAGGAACCATGAAGACGATCGAAAGAATTGCTAATAGTCCAAAGATAACGTTGGTAATAATCCCCCACGTTGCGCCAATCTCCAGGCTGTTAGCGGACATGATACTATATACAGTAGCAGAGATTGCTACTCCAAAAGAGCTTCCTAAGGAACTTGCCATTTTATAAATCCCAGCTGCTTCACCGACTTTATTAGATGGGGCATTGGATACGGAAGTATCTGTAGAAGGAGTTGCATAAATACCTAATCCAAGGCCGAATAAAGCATAACCAATGAACACCACAATTGTGTAAGGCGAATCTGGCAGGGAGGTTAAGCTCATAATGGCTACACCAACGGTTGTAATCAATGCACCCCAGATCATTGGCTTTTTAGCACCGATTCTCTGCAGAATTTTTTCACCTACACGAATCATTGCCAGAACAGCCACTAAATAACCCAGTGATAGCAAACCGGACTGGAAGGCGCTAAATCCGCGACCTACTTGTACATACGTATTGGCGACGACCATTGTACCTGCAATGGCATTCAGCAAGAAATTTGAGAATGTGGCACCGGCATAAGGTTTGTTTTTGAATAGAGAGAAGTCAATAAGCGCTACTACTTTCGCTTTTTCTACTTTAACGAAGATAACTACTCCAGCAATAGTCACTATCGCCAAAATAATTGAAGTCAGGCTTGTCCAGCCTAAATCAGATCCAAAGTTAATTAAGATGTTCAGGGCAAGCATGACAACAATAAAGATCGATAATCCAACATAATCGAATTTAAATTTTCCTGAAGTTTCTGCTTTGCTCTCTGGCGTACCTTTAATTAAGAACATGGCGAGAAATGCAAAAACTATAGAAAAAACGAAGATCCATCTCCAGCCTAAATAGGTAGCAATTAAACCGCCAGCGAATGAACATACACCGGAACCACCCCAAGAACCAATGGACCAGTAACTTAATGCACGTTGACGATTAGCACCTTGATAATAAGTTTTAACCAAAGCGATTGTTGCAGGCATAATACAGGCTGCTGAGAAACCTTGAATGATACGGCCAATAATGAGGAGGGCAGCTCCATTAGCGAAGACTAAACACAGAGAACCAATGATACTTAATATTAGCCCGATATTAGTAATCTTTTTTCGTCCTATTCTGTCCGCTAAACCACCCATGGCTACAATGAAAATTCCTGAGAATAATGCGGTCAGACTAATACCAATGTTTAATGTTCCAAGAGAAATTCCTAAATCTTTTTGAACTGCAGGGACCACATTGACTAAAGATTGTGCAAATAGCCAGAATGTGATAACCCCAAATACAATCCCTGTAATTAATTTATTTGTACCTTGATAGCTAGTTTCCACGTTGTTACCCCCCTGAGAAGTGTCTGTCTTATGTTTTCTATTACAAAGTGTATTTATTCACGAAAAGATTGTGAAACTACCGGTATTTTTCTTTTCGTTGATAATTATAAAAAAAAACTCCCTTTAAAGGGAGTTCATAATTGTTGTGTTTTATGGATTAATCGATGAAATTCTTAACGCTCTATCCATGAAGATGAAAATCAACCGTCTTTTTTTTACTTGATCCGACTAGAAGAATACCTTCCGTATTTCGAAAAAGTGAATAGCATTTACCGTTAGGTATGAGTAAAAGGACCATTCCTCCTCAATGGTTTCATCAAAGACCTCTAGTGACGGGTGACTTGAACGTGTGATATGGTCAATAATTTCTCGGTCGATCCCATACTGACTGTTGTTCTTCCACCACATTTTATATAAGGCACCATGATCTTTATCAAAAATCAACTTTCGGATCTGATATTTACCGCTAGGAATACCTTTAATAGTAACTCTAATTTCCTTGATTAATTTCTGGAGAAAAGTATCTTCAATCGATAAAAAAGGGTTAATAATCGTTGAGTTCATTAACACAAGCTGATAGCCTAATTCGTTCTCTGTCATAATAAATAAGGGTCCTTTGGCTATGATGTTTCCACGTAATCTATTAAAAAATGACATTGCAAAAAACACAGGTCGTTTGCCGTTGAAATAATGGAACATTTCCATACTCTCTAGGGGAATGCTATTCATATCCAAACTCCGCTCATGGGTTTCCGTGTTGATCCAGAAACCAAGAGCTTCAATCATATCGGAAATATTAATAGCGTTATTGAAAACTAAAGCTCCGCGGAAAAAGGTCCCATTGGTATAACGGGTATTCCCCGAAACTGTATTCCATGTAATTAGATGTAAGGGTTTCTCAATGGAATGATTTTTTAAGAATCTTTTTAATTTTTCTGTTTTTACTTTAATGAAATCTTTGGATAAATCAAAGTTGGTTTCACCCAGATCGTTATAGTCGATGACTTCATGAGTATTTGCTTGATAGGCAATAAAGTTAACATAGTTACTCTGTTGCAGTACCCAATTATATTTACTGGGTATAGCTCCTTTTTCAAAAGAGAAGGGTAAAAGAAAGCCTATTTGCAGGTTGGGTGAAATTGATTTTAACAATCCGTAAATCTTTAAATAGAATATTTCCAGCTCATTCTTATCAGCATGGGTATCTAAAGCATCGGCAATCAAAATGCACCAAGACTCTACATAACTGTATCCAAATACGATGATGCAGTGTTGAAAAAATTTCTGTAATTTATCTAGATATCCTTCTTGCTCTGTATTCATTTGATTATATCTAACATGAACATATAAAGATAAATGATTGGATTTCAGAAATTCAATGGCCTCATCGGAATTATAATACGGCGACGTAGTGGGGATTAACTCATCTGTTTCTACTTCAGGAGCAATCGTCCTCCCCGTAAGCAGTCTATCAATTCCGATATATTTGATCTGCAAATCCTCTTTAGCCATTAATACTTGATTCCGTATACTCTCCTTCTGTAATTCCCGAAGTTCTCCGATCATAAGGATATTGTCCGGGTGATGTAATTTTCGTGGAGTAGGCGAATGAATATCAATACTTAAGGCCTCATAATTGGTTTCAATATCACTAATCGTTTTGGTGTATTCCCCTTGTGTGATTAAAATGTTGAGTTTTATTAAGATTTCAGGGGAACTTAGAAAGGTTTCTTTATCCTCCAACTGATAATTTTTAACTACATTCACAGGTTCTTTCGCATGTTTCTCACGATACGAGAAGGGCGTTTCACCAAATGACTCCTTAAATAAATTTGAGAACGATTTGGTGTTAGGGAACCCATTTTTCAAAGCAATATTTGTAATGGAGTCTTTCGTATATAATAGATCCTTTAAGCTATGGTTTAATCGGATATTCATAATATAACGAGTGAACCCAATCCCAAATTGCTGTTTGAAATAACGGGAAAAGTAACTAGGCGATAAATAAAATTTGTTTGCTACTTCTTCTAACATAAGTGGCTCGTCGTAATGCTGTGCAATAAAAGCGATAATTCCTTTTAACCGGTCATCTTCCACATTTACATCTACAACCATGGTTCCGACATCTTTAAATCTCCTAATTAAGATAAGCAAAGTTTTAGAAATCCTTTCACTCATTTCTAGTTTATAGGTTTCTTCTTTACGCAAATAGATGATCATCATTTCAGCTAGAAGCTTTTGTAATTCTTTGATCATATATTCTTTACCCCGGTCGATTTGTGGAGAGAATAGATTAAATGTATGGAAGCGATATTCCGGATAAAAGTAGGATAAAAAATAATCTGGAATACTAACCTTCAGTACGGCATTTTTTGTATTTCCGTGAATTTCGTAAAGTTGATTACGATTAATGACAAATAAATCATTTTCGCTTAACTGATGTACTGCGCGATCCGTTTCAACAGATAGCTCACCATCTAATACAAGCAAAATTTCAAGTCCAGAGAATAGGGTAGGGGATGAGTATTGGATATTCTGTAAGTGCAGCTGAATATCGCTTATTGAGGGCATTGATTTCACTCCTAAGCATTAGTTTCACTATGTAGATTATTCTCAGTTTACACTATAACCAATCAAAAACCTGAATGGTGAGTATTTGATATGGGGATGAAGGTCTGTACTCCTGGGTATCTTAGAACAAGACATTGAAGGGAGTGTAGCAAGATGGCAAGAAGAAAGAGAAGATACGCGGTGCCCGGGGTGGAACAAGGGATGCAGGCTTTTAAAGCAGACGTAATGAAGCGCGAAGGTTATGCAGTTGATCCGAATCGACCCGACGATGTGAAATACGAAGTGGCTAAGGAGCTTGGTGTAGCTCTGCAACCAAGCGACAATGGGGGTCTGACTACAGAATCCGTTGGACAAGTTGGCGGTAAAATAGGAGGAGCAATGGTACGGGAAATGATCCGTCTCGCACAAGAACAATTAGCAAACAGAGAGTGACCGAGTGACCTGAAGACTTCTAAGGATATGGTACTGGCTAAAAAAATATAGAAATTGACATCATTTTCAATCTTAACTATAGACATAGAAAGTCATACTGAGTGCGTCTATTCAGTATGACTTACCTATGACTAGATATTAGTATGAGAGGGCTACCTTCGCTAGAGCCTTCAGTTGAGCCCAGCAGACGATGGCTGAGAATATTAAAACGAGAGTAAAGAACAGAAGCAAAGCACCTTTCATGATTTGCTTCTGTCTTCCGTCTCGTTTTTCCAAAATTATGATTGAGCCGTTCATCGGATTAAAGAGGGCTCGCGTTCCTACCAAACAGCCGAAAATTGATCCACAGTGGTCAAGTACTACCATCTCTAGTCCTCTTCTGGAACAATTACCTCGAATTGTTTAGGCAAAATACTGAGCTTGATGGGCAGTGGCGGTCCCTCTTCGCCATCTACATTAGTCCTAACCGCTTCTCCTGAACTTACACTTACATTTTGTGCAGTAAAGTAAACAACATCCTTATGATTTTTCAGTTTGCCAAGTAGTAAGGAGATACTGACTGTTAGGGTATTGAATATATTGAGATCTTTTATAATAAAGCAGTGAAGTAGACCATCGTCAACTTCAGCATTAGGGGCCAGTTGCTCAAATCCACCTACTGAGTTCGTTAATGCGACCACAAAAAGCGGAGATTCCCCAACCCATTAGGTGATTTACTCGGCCTATATCTACTGTTTTTACTCTAGATGAAGTGAGTGTCTGGATCGCCTTTTCGGGATCCAATGGAATTTGTAAAGCGCGAGCAAAATCATTGACCGTCCCAAGAGGGACCACACCTATTTTCGGGTAGTGTTCCTGATTAACGAGTCCATTAATGGTTTCGTGGAGGGTACCATCCCCTCCAATGGAAACGACCAGATCATAACATTCTTCGCATGCAGTGACACAAAAACGGGTTGCATCCAATTCTTTTTTCGTCTCATTGACGGTCACAATATATCCCTTATTCTGTAGTATTTCTTCTACGCTGCTGACATGTTTAAGTGCCTCTTCCTTACCGGAAGAGGGGTTAATAATGATCATGGCTCGCATCATACACATATTCCTCTCTATAATGAATTAATGGGAACTCGGGTTTTTAATGAATGATAAGGATAGTAATTTTGGCAATGGAGCTGTAGTACTTACTATTAACCCAAAAAACGACCTATGTATTCTATTTTTTGATAAAGTCCGGAATAAGTTCTTGATCCAAGTATTTATTTACGTCTTGTTAAAGATCACTTTGATTTAGGACTTACGAAGATTTGAATGATAGGCAAAAGTGGTTACAGGCTATAACCTCCATTCATATCCTATCTTATAGAATAGGAGGTATCTAAATGAATTATAGGAGTACTACAATTAAAAGTAAGTGGAAAAAAAGTAGTTGGCTATTGAAGCAATCGAATTTGAAAAAATACGTTCCACGAACGATGCTTTTTAATAAAAAGAACTTGATCTCGATGCTTTCTACTTATCATACTGTTTATTTCAAACCCACAGGAGGTTCAGGTGGGGTTAATATTATTCGGATCAAAAGAAAAGAGAAGGGCTATCAAACCCAGCTCAATACAGTCAAATCTACGTATTCTACTATTCATCGTTTGTACGATGAGCTGTGCCGCTTTTCCAACAAGCAATCATTTTTACTCCAGAAAGGAATTGATCTGGCTAGAACGAAAGGAAAACCCTTTGATATTCGCGTTATGGTCCAGAAGACGAACAAAGGAGCATGGGTTAGCACTGCCATGTTCGCAAAAATAGGGAAGACTGGTAAAGTTGCGACGAACTATAATCAAGGCGGGAAAATCGGTTATATTCATGAAACAATGTCAGGCGCAGGATACAATACAGTCGAGATTAAACGTATGGAGACAAGATTGAAGGACTTGGGTATCTCTGTTGGGAATAACTTCGATCAGTTTGGATTCTATGGGCAAACCGTGGATTCTGGAAGTGAATACGAGGCCCCAATTTTACCCCTTAAAGAACATGAAGGATAAAAAGTTATATAAACGAATCGTTTCATATGCGAAACAATATGGGAGATCAAAGTAAAACTGAAAAATATAATTTGGTCTTTGTAAATACGGAATACAGGGATACTCCGGTAGGACAACTGTTTCAAAAAGAAAATGTACATTTATCTAGATGAAATAGAATAGACATTAGTTATTAAAAGTAATACGGAGAAGCCGGTTTCCAGACGAATCTGGAGGGCCGGCTATTTAGCACCTTTGGATGGCATATCCCAGAGTTTTATTTTATTCATACCTGTTATTCAGCGTGAATAACAATCAATCTGTACAAGAATCTAAATTTATAAATATCATCTTTTTTATAGTGTAATTTAATGACATTCAAATCAAAAGGAGACCTTTTAATGGAACGTTTAGTAGGTAAAGTAGTTATTATTACAGGTGGCGCACGTGTATGGGAGAATCTCATGTCCGTAAATTTGTAAGTGAAGGTGCAAAAGTTGTTTTTACCGATCTGAATGAAGAGGGCGGACAAGCCTTTCCTCTCCAAATCTATCGTTTATTGACTGCGGTCTCATGTTTGTTGACTGGATTAGGCGGGTAATATCTTTTACAATGATAATAGATAAACCGAGTTGGTTGCGCTATATGCAAAGGATCCCATCCATTGGAAAATTTCCGAGTGAATTCCGCATAATTGAGAGCGTTAACGACGACGTTGAATCGCAATTTGTTCGAGTGCAACGCGATGACAGGAATGCGGTTTCTGATATTTGGAAGCGCATACACGGAACACAAACAAACAAAAGGAGTGGCTAATATGGACAAGAAAAGCGAGCGAAAACGCATGCGAAGGCGCTGGCGCACACAGGATACCGAACTGACGCTTTTGGCCTTACCGACGACCATCTGGTATATCTTGTTTTGTTTCTTGCCTATGTTCGGCGTCATTATAGCCTTCAAAGATTTCAAGATTCATGGGGGCTTCCTGAGCAACGTTTTTCATAGCGAATGGTCTGGCTTCAAAAATTTTGAGTTTCTATTCAAGTCTAACGATGCTTGGATCGTCATACGCAATACGATGGGATACAATTTGATATTCATTATCCTGGGTATTACGGTGCCTGTCATCTTAGCGTTGATGATCGGTCAACTGCACAGCCACAGGGCGAGAAAAGTCTATCAGACTATGATGTTCTTGCCTTACTTCCTATCCTGGGTCGTGGTATCCGCCATCATCTGGTCATTTCTAAGCTTCGATAAAGGAATCGCCAATCAATTCCTCGCCGAGTTGGGCAAGGATCCCGTGAACTGGTATATGGAGCCACAATATTGGCCGTACTTTCTCATTTTTATGAATATGTGGAAAGGCTTGGGCTATGGCATGGTTGTCTACTTAGCGACCATCTCCGGTATCGACACCACTTATTATGAGGCTGCCGTGATTGATGGTGCTTCGAAGTGGCAGCAAGCGCGATATATTACGTTGCCCCTTAT
>NZ_JCAIUL010000024.1:0-47108 GCF_059445505.1 Paenibacillus sp. Y301
ATCCCGTTTGGTGGCGATAGCGGAGGGGTTCCACACGTACCCATCCCGAACACGACCGTTAAGTCCTCCAGCGCCGATGGTACTTGGACCGCAGGGTCCTGGGAGAGTAGGACGCCGCCAAGCACGCAAGAACCACTATTGATTTCAATCAATGGTGGTTCTTTTGTTATGATAAAGTTCTGTTAGTTCAAACAATAATTAGTATTTCCTAGGTAATATACAATGTTGAATGGAACAAGAGCATTTAATTTTAAATAACACTGTCCTCCTCTGGGGGACAGTGTTATTTAAATAAGGACTTGGGAATGATATATAAAGAAACTTGTCGATATTCTTGACAGCCCCAACCCCCTTTGCTAAGATGGCAATAATATATTTTCAGAAAATGCATTTTCAACCTTATTTATAAGGTTTTATTTGATACACTGATGAAAAAAGAGGAGGCTCATTTAAGGTGCGTGAAGATAAGTTTGGTAAGGAAGGTTTAACTTTTGATGATGTTCTACTAGTACCTCGTAAATCTGTATTTTTGCCAAAGGAAGTGGATGTGTCCACAAGATTGAGCAAAAACGTTAAGTTGAATATTCCACTAATCAGTGCGGGTATGGATACAGTAACCGAAGCTGCTCTAGCCATTGCTATCGCTAGAGAAGGCGGAATCGGTATCATCCATAAGAATATGTCGATAGAACAACAGGCTGAGGAAGTGGATCGTGTGAAACGCTCTGAGAGTGGTGTAATTACGAATCCATTCTCGCTAACGCCAGACCATTTAGTATCAGACGCTGAACAAGTTATGGCTAAGTTCCGTATCTCAGGGGTGCCCATTGTTAATGAGGACAAAAAACTGGTAGGTATTTTGACAAATCGTGATTTGAGATTTATTCATGATTACAATATCAAGATCAGTGATGTGATGACACAAGAAAACTTAGTTACTGCACCTGTAGGAACGACGCTTCAAGAGGCAGAAGTTCTGTTGCAGAAGCATAAAATTGAGAAACTTCCGTTAGTGGATGCTAATAACACGCTTAAGGGTCTTATTACTATTAAAGATATTGAGAAAGTCATTCAGTTCCCTAACGCTGCAAAAGATGCACAAGGTCGTCTCTTGGTGGGTGCTGCAATTGGTATCTCGAAGGATACATTGGAGCGTACAGAGGCATTGGTTAACGCTGGTGTAGATGTCATTACAATTGACTCTGCTCATGGCCATCACATTAACATTATTGATGCTGTTCGCGAATTGCGCAACAATCATCCTGAACTTACTATTATCGCTGGAAATGTAGCTACTGGGGATGCGACAAGGGAATTGATTGAAGCTGGTGCATCTGTCGTTAAAGTGGGAATTGGACCAGGATCAATCTGTACAACTCGGGTTATTGCTGGAATTGGTGTTCCACAAATCACGGCTATCTACGATTGCGCATTGGTGGCTGCAGAGTATGGCATTCCAATTATTGCTGATGGTGGTATTAAGTACTCTGGAGAAATTACGAAAGCCATCGCAGCTGGTGGACATGCTGTAATGTTAGGTAGCTTGTTTGCGGGTACGGAAGAGAGTCCTGGAGATTCAGAGATATATCAAGGACGTAAATATAAAGTATATCGCGGAATGGGATCAATCAGCGCTATGAAACAGGGAAGTAAAGATCGTTATTTCCAAGATGATGATAAGAAATTGGTGCCTGAGGGTATTGAAGGTCGTGTTGCCTATAAAGGGCCGCTCTCAGATACAATCCTTCAGCTCATTGGTGGTCTTCGTTCGGGAATGGGGTATTGTGGTGTTCAGACATTGGACGAGCTTCGTAATGATACGCAATTCATTCGAATCACGGGAGCAGGACTTCGTGAAAGTCATCCACATGATGTGCAAATTACCAAAGAAGCACCGAATTACTCGGTTTAATTCCGAAATTTCGATATTTCGATACAGACTTATACTAAAGACAGGGCGAAATTCGCTCTGTCTGTCTTTTTTTGATGTATATGCTGTGTTAGAATAAGATGAGCAAACTATTATTGGTTAGAGATAGAGAGGAGTTTATATTCTTTGAAACACAGAGCAGTAAGAATTAGTAGACGTAAATGGCTTAAGAAAAGTATAGCTACGGTTATGCTATTAAATATGTTTTGCATGTCATCATTACCTTTAGTGGTGATGGCTGAAGGTGAGTCAGCAACGAAAACAGAGGCAAAGGTGACTGTACCTACGAAGCCTGAAGTAGCTTCTAATGCTGTCAGTATTCCTGATGTAGCTAGTTTAGGATTAGAAGTAAGATCAGCTGTACTTATCGAACCTACTACGGGGGAAATTTTATTATCCGTTAATAGTGACATCGCTTTGCCTCCTGCGAGTATGACAAAGATGATGACGGAATATATCGTAGCAGACGAGGTTAAGCAAGGTAGGTTGAAGTGGGACGACGTTGTCACAGTAGGTAAAAATTCAGAACAAACGATTGGTTCACGTATTTTCTTGGCTGAAGGTGATCAACATACGGTTGAGGAATTATACATAGCAATGGCTGTTGGTTCTGCCAATGATGCTACTGTGGCTTTAGCTGAACGTGTTGCTGGTTCTGAACAAGCTTTCGTTAAACTGATGAATGAGCAAGCCAAGCGTATGGGAATGAAGACAGCTTTCTTCATTAACTCAACAGGCCTCAGTCGGATAGATATGCCAGAAGAGTTCAGACCAAGTGAAGATAAGGAGACAGTCATGTCTGCTATGGACACGGCTCTACTTGCGAAATTTATCGTACAAGATCATCCTGACTTTTCTAGATTTACGGCAGTACAGTCATACCAATTCCGTGATCGTGATACTAAGCCGATCATTAATTACAACTGGATGTTAGAAGCTAATAAGGATATAACTAACTTTAAGGCATATGCCTATCCAGGGTTAGATGGATTAAAAACAGGTCATACGGATGCAGCAAAGAACTGTTTTGCGGGTACTGCAGAAAGAGATGGCATGAGGTTGATCAGTGTTGTCATGGGAGCTGAGACGAATGCCGCTCGTTTTGTTGAGACGAAGAAAGTGCTAGACTTCGGATTTAATAACTTCGAGGTTAAACAGGTAATTGCTCCTAAGACTGTCGTAGAGGGAACTGAAACTGTACCCGTTAAAAAGGGTGTAGAGAACAATGTGGCTATTGTAACAGAATCGGATGTTAACTTTATGGTTCCTAAAGGAACAACTAATCCTGCGGTTACATCTAAGGTTACTCTTTTGGATTCAAGTAAGCTTGTAGCTCCTATAGCTAAAGGTACCAAGGTAGGTACCATCACCTACACTTATAAAGTGGAAGGTATGAATCAAGCACAGGAGAAGACCGTTAATCTGGTAACTGCTGATGAAGTTGAAAAAGGTGGATGGTTCCGTTTATTGTTCCGTGCCATTAAAGATTTATTTGTCGATTTGTTTGACGAAATTAAAAATCTTTTCTAATATCAATATAATACGCTTATTCGTCGTTATTGGAGTTACCGTTCATTTCTTTCATCATGGAAGTTGGTATGAAGAGGTAATGAATTGAACATATATATTTCAGGGGGCGTAAACATGGAAACGGGAACATCTCGTGTTAAAAGAGGTATGGCAGAAATGCAAAAAGGTGGCGTCATTATGGATGTCATGAATGCAGAGCAGGCTAAAATTGCTGAAGCAGCAGGTGCAACAGCTGTCATGGCTTTAGAACGAGTTCCCTCCGATATTCGAGCAGCAGGTGGCGTTGCTCGTATGGCGGATCCTACGATTGTGGAAGAGGTTATGAAGGTCGTATCCATTCCAGTGATGGCGAAGGCACGCATCGGTCATTTCGTAGAAGCAAAAGTGTTAGAGTCTCTTGGAGTGGACTACCTTGATGAAAGTGAAGTACTAACTCCAGCAGATGAGGTATTCCATATTGATAAGTGGGATTTCACGGTTCCCTTTGTATGTGGTGCAAAAGATCTTGGGGAAGCCCTACGTCGTATTGGTGAAGGTGCCTCGATGATTCGTACCAAGGGTGAGCCAGGAACAGGCAACATTGTTGAAGCTGTACGTCACATGCGTCATATTAATGGTCAAATTCGTAAAGTACAGAATATGTCGAAGGACGAGCTGTATGCTGAAGCAAAAAATTTGGGTGTTGCCCATAACTTGTTGCTAGAAGTTCAACAGTTAGGCAAATTACCTGTTGTTAACTTTGCAGCAGGTGGTGTTGCAACTCCAGCAGATGCCGCTTTGATGATGCACTTAGGTGCGGATGGCGTATTTGTAGGTTCCGGTATTTTTAAGTCGGAGAATCCGGAGAAATTCGCACGTGCAATCGTGGAAGCCACAACCCACTTCCAAGATTATAAATTAATTGCAGAAGTATCTAAAAATCTGGGCGCTGCAATGAAAGGCATTGAGATTTCGTCTTTACAACCTTCTGAGCGCATGCAAGACCGCGGCTGGTAAGAGAGAAGGTCTTGTTATGAAGGTTGGAGTATTAGCATTACAGGGAGCTGTCAAAGAGCATATTCGTAGCATTGAACTTGCAGGTGCTGTAGGATTATCAGTGAAAAGAGTTGAGGAACTAGCAGATGTTCAGGGGCTAATCATTCCTGGTGGTGAGAGTACGACGATCGGTAAACTCATGCGTAATTATGGTTTTATTGAAGCTATTCGCGAGTTCTCAGCAGCTGGTAAGCCTATATTTGGAACATGTGCAGGCCTTATATTGCTTGCTCAGAGAATTGAAGGCCAAGATGAGGCACATCTAGAGTTGATGGATATTACAGTCGCGCGAAATGCCTTTGGGCGTCAGCGTGAGAGCTTTGAGACAGACTTGAGTGTGAAGGGTATCGATGAACTTGTTAGAGCAGTGTTCATTAGAGCGCCGCTCATTACGAGTGTAGGCGATCACGTTGAAGTTCTCTCCACATATCAAGATGAGATCGTTACAGCAAGACAAGGACATCTGTTGGTGTCTTCGTATCATCCAGAATTGACGGATGACTATCGTCTACATCAATACTTTGTGGATATGATTAGAGCAAGTCAGTGTAGTATCAGTTAAATTACAGAATGTTAATAAGAACACCTTGACCTTTATGGATTCAGTTGTAATTCCTTGTTGGATATGGCTGATGAACAGATAAATTTTTTCCGGGAAGAGGCTCCGTTTACGATGTGGATGCTTGGGGGAATCATTTATTTGACCAAGGGGTTGAGGTTGTTTTTCTTGAGGAGGGTATTCCTGTGTTAGATGTAAAAATATTGCGCGGTGATTATGCTAAGGTGGAAGAAGCATTAAAGAAACGAGGTAAGTCCCTCGATTTGATTGCTGATTTCCCTAGACTAGATGGACGCCGTAGAGAACTGTTACTAGAGAGTGAAACTCTGAAGAGTCGTAGAAACACGGTATCAGGTGAGGTGGCTAAACGCAAGAAGAATGGTGAAGATGCAGAATCTTTAATTTTAGAAATGCGTGAAGTATCTGATCAGATTAAAGGCCTTGATGAAGAAGTGAGAGAATTAGAAGTGAGTATCGCTGATTTAACAATGGCGATCCCTAATATTCCTCATGAATCGGTACCGCTGGGTAAATCAGAAGCTGACAATGTAGAAGTACGTCGTTGGGCAGAACCTACAGCTTTTAATTTTACACCTAAAGCACATTGGGATATCGCACAAGATCTAGGCATTCTTGATTTCGAAGCAGCAGCTAAGGTTACGGGGTCTCGCTTTACCTTCTACAAAGGGTTGGGAGCACGTCTAGAACGGGCTCTAATCAGCTTTATGATGGATTTACACAGTGACAAACACGGTTATGAAGAAATACTTCCACCGTATATCGTAAATGGCGACAGCTTACGCGGCACGGGGCAACTTCCGAAGTTTGAAGAGGACTTGTTCAAACTTCGAGATACGGACTATTATTTGATTCCGACCGCGGAAGTGCCAGTGACCAACTATTATCGTGATGAGATCCTTACATTGGAGGATTTGCCTAAGTGTTTTGTTGCCTATAGTTCATGTTTCCGTTCTGAAGCTGGATCTGCAGGTAGAGACACTCGTGGGCTTATTCGTCAGCACCAATTCAATAAGGTTGAACTTGTGAAAGTAGTTCATCCGGATTCCTCCTATGAAGAATTGGAGAAAATGACTGCCGATGCAGAACAAGTACTACAGCTTCTTAAGCTACCTTATCGAGTATTAGCTCTAAGTACAGGGGATATGGGGTTCTCAGCTGCAAAGACCTATGATCTAGAAGTGTGGCTTCCTGAGAGCGATATGTATCGTGAGATATCCTCTTGCTCGAATACAGAGGACTTCCAAGCACGTCGTGCTAACATTCGATTCCGTCAGGAAGCGAAGTCTAAGCCAGAATTCGTTCATACTTTGAATGGTTCTGCACTAGCCGTTGGGCGTACGTTTGCTGCGATTCTTGAGAACTATCAACAAGAAGATGGCAGTGTTCTGATTCCTGAGGTTCTTCAACCTTATATGGGAAACATTAAAGTCATTTCACCGAAAAAATAATTATTCTAAAAAAAAGCTTGCATTATGTTATTCAGTTGTGATAAGATAGTTTTTGTTGTTAGAGATTAATTATCTATCAAAAACAACTGAGTAACTGTTTGGAGAGGTACCGAAGCGGTCATAACGGGGCGGTCTTGAAAACCGTTAGGGGGCAACTCCACGTGGGTTCGAATCCCACCCTCTCCGCCATTATTATTAAATTACTAACCATTCTCAGTAAATGAGAATGGTTTTTTTGTATAAAAAAATGCCCCTTATCACAACTTATAAGGAAGGGGAGGTGTTCTTCATGGACCAACAATTTCAATTGAATCAGAATCAGCTTGTAAATGCATGGCAGTCTAAATTACCTACTGTTCTTCATCCATCTGACCAAACAACTGTAATGGCTGATGAGAGCGATTCTAACAGCATTAGGATCCATATAGGTACGGCTGGAAGACAAGCTTATTCCTTCGACTTCCAATGTACCTATAAGGATCCACGTGAGGTTGGGGTCGAATTAGTGGATGTCGAACGAGACGGTCGCTCGGTAGATGAGCATACCGAAGTTATTCAGAGCTTAGCTGGAGATTATACACGTCATATTCATGAATGTGCTCAATCATTACATGATGTAACAGACCCTTCTTAAGATAAGGGGTATCTTAGAAACGGGGTGAACACGATGAGTAAACCAAAAACAATTCCTGTTCCTGAAGCACAGGAGAAGCGCCAGCATCGAAATGAGAATGACTCAAACTCAATGCAAGAGCCACTTTCTGGGTCCAAGAAAGTAAAGAACCGCAACCATGTAGATCACTTGAACAAACAGGGTTGACCGATAAGGGACAAATGAATAGAAAACTGAGAGACACCTTAGTTCTTTACTAAGGTGTTATTTACGTTATTATGGGAGAGGTTCAAATAAAGTATTATATTATGAAAATATAAGAAAAAAATATAATATTTCGGTAAATTATTTTCGACAAACTGTTTCGCGCGTCAGAAAATTAGGTTATGATTAATAAAGTGACTATAGTTACAGACTGAAGGGGGAGAACTAAATGAATAAGAAATTTGCAGCAATCGTGCTGACGTTGCTCTTAGCAATGACAGTCGTGTTATCTGGCTGTAACAGTAAGCAGAACCCGAAAGAGGCAATGCAAAGCTCTGTGGGGAATGCTATGAAGATGAATTCTTATGAAATGACGAGTAAGGTAGTTATCGAAGAATTGAATATCACAGCACCAGATTTAGTAGACGATGCTAGTATGGGTGCAGTGATGAGTATGCTCAAGAATGCTGAATTAACAGTTGATGGAGTATACCAAGCGGATCCGATGCAAACAGAGTTAACCATGGGGTTAAATCTAAAAGGTGATATGGCAATGACTTTTACTATTCCAATGGTAATGACTAAGGAAAAACTTTATATTAAAGTACCAAGTATTCCTTTCCTTCCGATTCCTGAGAACGTTGTAAATAAATATGTTGAAGTAGATCTAAAAGAGATTGCAGCAGAAGAAGGAACTAGCTTTAATCTAGATACATTCAACCCTGAAAAAACACAAAAATTAACGAATGAATTATCTAATGCACTCTTTGCTGAATATGATGAAGCTAAATATTTCAAAGATATTAAAGTTAAAGATGCTAACCTTCCTGAAGGTGTAGAAGCTAAACAGGTTGCTCAATTTGCTGTTACAAATGATAATGTAAAAGAGGCAATCACCATCTTAGTTGATAAAGTAATGCCTAATATTCTTAATATCATTAGTAAAGATGAGTACCGTGAGACTCTTGGATTGACTACTGAAGACATCCAAGAAGCGAAGGATCAATTGAATTCTACTAATAAAGATGAATTTAATAAAAGTCTTGAAGAATTAAAGTCTCAATTGAAGATTAATGCTTTTCATATGAATACAGCAGTTGATAAAAAAGATTTCCCAACATATCAAGATTTCGTAATGAATATCGAAGTGAATGATGCGGAAACAAAACAAGATGTGAAAATTGCAATGAAGGGTTCATCTCAGTACAGTAAGATCAATGAGAAGCAAACATTTAAAATTGGTATTCCTGCTGGCGACGACGTCCTCACAATGGAACAGTTTCAACAGGAAATGGGAAATTAATTAGTTTCTTAATAGAAGATACCCGCACATCATGATGTGCGGGTATCTTTGTGTTTAAAACTGAATTGTAATTTATTAGTCCTACATTTATCTAATGTCTCAAGAAGGGTTAAACTCATCTACAAGAATAGCAAATGTCTGATGATCCTGCCATTGATCATTTATTTTTACAAGTTTACGAGCTATGCCTTCTGGTTGAAATCCAGATTTCTCTAATACACGACGGGAAGGCTGGTTATGAGTTAGAATAGCTGCCTGGATGCGATGAAGCCCCAAACTCTGAAAGGCATATTGGAGAGTCAATTTTAATGCTGCGGTCATATAACCTTTATTCTTCTCCTCAGGATCAATGAAATAACCAATATCAGCGAACTGACCTACACCACGAACTATATTAGAGAGGGTTATTTGCCCAATGAGGTCCTTATTCCGATTAAAGATACCGAACATATAGGCATGATCATTCTCTGCATCTTGCGTTCGGCGTAATATAACTTGTTGTTGTTCATAATGGGTATAGAAGTCGTCATATTGACGAGGTTCAAAGGCTGCATAAATCGTTCTTGTACGTAGTCGTAGATTTAATAAGGACATACTATCATTTAACTGTAAGGGACGAATAAAGATACCAGTAATCGGTTCATGAAAGGTAACGTTCACAGAAAAAATGCCTCCAATTATATTGTATATAAGTTATTTGTTGCGTAGTCTGCGGAAAAAGTCGGTTAGTAATTGTGCACATTCTTTCTGCAACACATCTGGAATGACCTCTGTTCTATGATTAAAGCGGGGTTCTTGCAGGAGATTCATTAATGTACCTGCACAGCCTGCTTTAGGATCGGTTGTACCATATATCACCTGGGGTATGCGGGACTGCACGATCGCTCCTGCACACATAGGGCAAGGTTCAAGTGTTACATATAATCTGCATTCTAGAAGGCGCCAGGCATCAAGGTATTGGCTAGCATCGCGGATGGCAATCATTTCTGCATGTGCAGTTGGATCCAAGGTTTGTTCTCTTAAATTATATCCGCGTCCTACAACTTCATCACCCCGAACAATGATAGCTCCAATGGGAACCTCACCGAGAACTTCGGCCTCTTTTGCTAAAAGAATAGCTTGTTGCATCCAATATTCATGTACGGTCTGATCCATAGATGAATTCCATATGGGGGTATTTTGTGGATAACTCATTATATAGTAGCCTCCTAACGTAAAAAATGACGGTTTCTGACGAACAAATATTCGGTTGTTAACATGATGTGCACAACATTGTGCATAACTTAAAATATATCAACAAAGTTATACACATAATAAATATAAAACTGTTGGTATGTGGATAAACTATTTGGCTTTTATGAATAGTGTAGCCAATTCTATCTGTTGTAGAAGCTGCGACTCTTATCAATGCTTTTCAAAATCATGGGATAGCGGTATTATATGTAGAATAGGGCAAATATTACATTGATCACCAAGACCCCTTGTTGCCAATGCCAAGAGGTGAATTGTTTCTTGTCTATTAAAATAAAATTAACCGTAGTTATATCTAGTGCCATTCTGATGATTTTAGTTTTGAATATCGCATTAACTTATCATATGAATACGAATAAGCTTCAAAAAGATACTGAGGCAGAGATGATGTCGATTGCTGAGGAAATTGCAATTGCAATGGAACAAAGTCAAGAAAGCGCTGATCATGTAGAACAAAAGTTGGAAGAGTACCTCCGGCTTAGCTCAATCAGAGTCTCTAATGAGTTAGATGCTGAGATCACTAATATTACTAATGAGCAACTGACTAAACTTAGCAAGGACATGGGTTTATCACGCATTTCTTTACTATCTCGGACGAGTGACGATGTCATTGTTACGAAATCATCTGATTCCACAGAAGTGGGACAATCTAGTGTAGGTCTAGGGTACGGGAAGAGGTCTCTTTTCCAATTGTTCGATCATATAGAGGAAGTCTCTTCTGAGCAGATCAACTTCGATCATTTCTTAGCAGGGCCCTTTGAATACTCTACTTCATATCCCTACAACATGCATAAATCGGGATGTTATTATGACGGTAAACGAAATTATATCATAAATACCTATATGTATAATACTCTTACCAACAAGTCGGAGCAAATGGTGAGTTTGGAGGATACCATAGCAGATACTTTAAAAAATAATAAGCAGGTATTAGAGATCACAGGGATTAATCCTTTAACATTTGGTAGTAGTAGACTAACGGCTAATTCCAGTAGCCAAATTTTTAAACTTAGCAATCGACCTATTCGTTTTGGTACCTACGACTACAGTAATATAGATCATGATAGGGAAGCCATTATAGAAGTCATGACTAATGGTAAACGTGTTTTACTTGAGGAGACTATTCATGGTACTCAAGTTTTAAAAAGTTTTATACCTACGATCAGGCATGATGAATCTGCATATGTCATTAGTATTGTTATGGATAAGGTGTCCATATTTTTTGATGCAAAGGAACGGGCAGTCAATCAAATTTATATTTCTTTAGTTTTATTTATTATGAGCATAGTAGGTTCTTATTTATTAGCTAGATATATGGTTAGACCCATTCAATTAATTCTTCAAAAATTGATTGATGTTGAGAATGGCAACTTTAATACATATTTAGCCGTACATTCAACAGATGAGTTAGGTCTCCTATCTACTCGAATTAGTGCATTGGCATACAGTATGAACTATAATACGAACCAATTAAAGAAGACCATAGAAGAGAAGAGTTCTGTAAAAGAGCACTTAGAATCGGTCATCAATCAAACGGCAGACGCCATATATGTGGTAGATATATATAGAAATATTATTGAAGTAAATAAGGCATTTGAAGAGCTGTACGGTTGGAGAAATGATGAGGTAATAGGACGGAAGCTAAACATTATACCCAACCACTTAGAGTTCGAAGAGTTAGAGAGAATTCAACAAATCTTAAATGGTAAACATCCACAACCGATGGAGACTGTCCATGTAAGGAAAGGCGGATCTATGGTGGAGGTCAGCATAAACACGTCAACCGTTCGGGACAAAGATGGCCATATTGTCTCCTTAATCAGTGTCTCACGGGATATGACAGAACGTAATCGGATGGAGGAATTATTGCGACGTTCTGAGAAGCTGACTACGGTTGGCGAACTCGCTGCGGGTGTGGCACACGAGATTCGTAACCCATTGACGACACTTCGCGGATTTATGCAGCTTCAAAAGGAAAATAAGAAACTGAATGAACGCCATATAGATATTATGCTTTCCGAAATAGATCGTATAAACCTTATAGTTAGTGAGTTTCTAATTCTGGCTAAACCTCAAGCTGTGTTATACCAAGAAAAAGATATTCGGTTGATATTAGAAGATGTGGTATCCTTATTGGATAGTCAGGCTCATTTATGTAATACTGAGTTCAAGTATGATTTTCCCGAAGAAGAAGTTAGAGTTCATTGTGAAGAGAATCAATTAAAGCAGGTCTTTATTAATGTCCTTAAAAATGCAATGGAGGCTATGCCATTAGGGGGAGTCATTACCATTCACTTGTCGATTTCAGACTCGAATTATGTCCAAATATCTATTCAGGATCAAGGTGTAGGCATTCCTGAGGAAATGTTATCGAAACTTGGAGAACCCTTCTTTTCCAACAAAGAAAGTGGGACAGGACTCGGGCTCATGATAAGTCAAAGAATTATCCAAGGACACAAAGGGATTCTTGAGGTAGAGAGTAAAGTTGATAAAGGAACTCTGATTAAAATACTCCTCCCGATATCCACACAGATTAACGATGCGAATAACTAAACATAGAGGTGAGTAGTAAGTGAGGATTAATAAATTCATCAGCGAGACAGGCTTCTGTTCTCGTAGAGAAGCGGATAAAAAGGTAGAGAACGGTGAAGTAACAATAAACGGAGAGTTAGCAGTACTCGGCAGTCAAGCTGAGGAAGGTGATGACGTACGAATTAATGGGGAGCCTTTGGCTTCGAAAAAGAAGCATGTCTATATTGCCTTAAATAAACCCATTGGTATAACATGTACGACAGAGTTACATATTCAAGGGAATATTGTAGATTTCGTTGGTCATTCAGAGCGTATTTTCCCTATAGGAAGATTGGATAAGGATTCTGAAGGTTTAATTCTTCTAACGAATGATGGAGATATCGTAAATAGAATTTTACGAGCTGAGGGTAAACATGAGAAGGAATACTTAGTGAGTGTAGATCGCCCTGTAACGGACTCCTTTGTAAAAGGGATGGCGTCAGGTGTGAAGATCCTTGGTGAAATGACACGCCCCTGTGAGTTAACTAAATTAGCTGAGAGGAAATTCCGCATTATTTTAACAGAAGGTAAGAATCGACAAATTCGCCGGATGTGTCAGGCATTTGGATACGAGGTTACCGATCTTCAACGTGTCCGAATTATGAATATACAGCTTCGAGATCACAAAGTGGGAACGTGGTGGGATCTAACAACGGAAGAGAAGCAGGTCCTTGGGAACTTGTTGAATTACACATTAGAGTAAACCATGCATAATATACAGGATGGTTACAGAAGACGATCAAGCTATCTGTATCATCTTTGTAGACAAAGAAAAAACGCCTATTGATATAGGCGTTTTTCTTATTATTAATCCTTAACGTCTGTAACACTCAATACTTTCTCGAGGTCTTGGTACTTCCGTATGAGAGATACCTCAACTCGACGATTCTTAGCTCGATTCACATTATTATTGTTATCTACGATTGGATGGTATTCACCATAACCAACTGGAGTGAACTTTTTAGGATCGAGATTACTGTTCAATAGAAGTATTTTCATGAATTGTAATGCTCGATCAGAACTTAGATCCCAGTTGGATTCATAATCTGTGTTATAGATCGGAACATTATCTGTATGCCCTGAGACGACAATATCATAGTCAGGGAAGTTTTGTAACATATTTGATATGGCTGCAGCTAATTGCTTGGATTCTGGTTTGACCGTAGCTTTACCAGATGGAAATAATGCTGAGTCACTAATAGTGATCATTAACTGGGACTGGTTAAGCTTGGTTTCAAGCTGGCTTGTAAGTCCACTGTTCTGAATATATTGATCAATTTGATTTTTTAATTTTTCTAAATCGATCTGTTCTTGCTTTCTAAGCAGTGCTTGCTGTTCCTTCAGAGTATCCTTTTTAGAAGTAAGATCGTCATTGTTCTTGGTAGTTATCTTACTTAATGAATCTTCTTGAGTGGGGGTAGGCGATTCATAGTCTAGCACACCACTTCCAGAAGTGAAGATAGAATTGAAGGCATCACTCATCTCTTCGAACTTCTTGGCATCAACTGCACTCATGGAATACAGAACAATAAAGAGAGCTAGAAGTAGAGTAAGAAGGTCTGCATAAGGGAGTAACCATGTCTCGTTAGCATGTTCCTCGTGCTCTTCACGTCTAGTCCTATTGTTCACCTGAGTCACCCTCCTTCTGTCTGATCTCTGCACGTTCAGAAGGGGTTAAGAAGACGGACAGTTTCTGGTTAATAGCGATGGTTGATACACCAGATTGAATAGATAACAGACCTTCGATCATCATAAGTCTAAGTTCCACTTCAGTTTTTGATAAACGTTTAAGCTTGTTAGAAATTGGATGAAACAAAACATATCCAGAGAAAATACCAAGCATCGTTGCAAGAAAGGCGGCTCCAATAGCCTCTGCAAGTTTCACCATATCTTCCATTTGAGTCAAAGCGGCAATAAGACCAATAACAGCACCCAATACCCCTAGAGAAGGAGCGTACATACCGGCTTGGGAGAAAATGAGGGCTCCAGCTTTGTGACGATCCTCGGTTGCATTGACATCTTCCATTAATACATCACGAACAAATTCTTGGTCGTTTCCGTCGATGATCATTCGCATACCATTGCGTAAGAAATCATCGTCAATTTCTTCAACCTTTGTTTCTAATGCAAGTAGTCCCTCACGTCTTGTTATAGAAGCCCATTCCATAAAGAGTGTAATCATTTTTTTTCGATCCATGAGTTGCTGTTTTACAAAAACAATTTTAATTAGTTTTGGGATTTTTTTGAGCTCTGACATGGGAAAACCAATAAAGAGGGTAGCTGCCGTACCTCCCAAAATAATGATATAAGCAGCGGGTACTAAAAGGCTTGCCAGTGGTGTTCCTTTGAGCGCCATACCTACAAGTACTGAGACAATACCTAGAATTAAACCAATAATCGTTGAAATTTCCATTGTACACCTCATCCATGAGAAATTGAATTGAATCCTTTCATGCTGCCATTTGAAAAATAATAATGATGGACTGTCGCACAAGAGACGCATTATATTATTTATCGTCATAATGGGCTTTTTATTTAAGGGCTTTTTTACTGTATAATGAAATGAATTGTAAAAGTATTGTTAAATAGACTAATGGAGGGGTATAAATTGGGTGTGAAACATGGTCGCGAGTATGATGAAATTCTAAAAGAGTTAACGGTAGCTGTAGGCCAGATTGAAGATAGCTTTCTATTTTTCGAGATGGAGGCAGATGAATGGGCACAGTTACCTGAAGAGGATAAACATGAGGTGATGGAGGCATTAGCTGAGGATTTATTTTATGGGCTAGGTACAGAACCTGTCATTACAGTTGGAAGTGGGATTGTCATTCATGATCAGGATACTCACCGAATTAATGTGTTAATTGGCGATACAGAACTTGCTTATGTAGCATTAATCTAATAAGAGAAATGTTGCGCA
The DNA here is from genome assembly GCF_059445505.1 of Paenibacillus sp. Y301. Lineage (NCBI taxonomy): Bacteria > Bacillati > Bacillota > Bacilli > Caryophanales > Paenibacillaceae > Paenibacillus > Paenibacillus sp. Y301. The sequence continues at coordinate 15,386 of NZ_JCAIUL010000024.1, forward strand.
TGAAAATATATTGTGAGAATACAATGATAAGAGGTTATATGAATTGTTCAGATGAATAAGAGGGTAATAAGTATTCTTGGTGAACCCGGGGAATAGATTGTGGTTTAGAAAGGAGGCAGCCTAAAGAGTGACATATACAAAAGAACAATTAGATGCACATATGAATCTGCTTAAGGGGTGGAAATTGGTCGAGGAGCGCTTTATAGAACGTAAATATATATTTTCTAGTTTTATGAAAGGAATTTCCTTCGTTGACGAAGTAGCTACTATTTCGGAAGCCTTTAACCATCATCCTCTAATCACCATTAACTACAAAACTGTAATTCTCCGTCTTACCTCTTGGGATGAAGGATATCTTACCGCTATTGATATGAAAGAAGCTCGCCAGTACAATGAGGCATACGAGAAAATGTGTGCGAGTGAAAGAGAACGTGAAGCAGAAATGATGAAGCACAAATGAAGAGATAGAGATCAGAAGTGATTCTTGAAAAGAAACAGGTATCCGCCAATAGGTGGATACCTGTTTTTATTAGATATGGTTATTTTTTTTGAGCTAAGAACTGGGCCACGTTGGCGATTTCTTCATTTTCTAGTTTTCCTTTAAAAGAAGGCATCATGCCTTTCCCTTTACTTACAAGAGCATATGTCTCTTCAGCTGACATGGTGCTACCAATCTTCTGTAAGTTTGGACCTACCCCACCTTGCAGTTGATCCCCGTGGCAACTTATGCAATTTGCTTTAATAGTAGACTCGGCTACAGTAGCATCTAATACAACTTCAGGCATGCTAGGTTTCGCTTCCTCTGCTACTTGCTCTTTACCAGGAAGTGTAAACATAAGTACAATGGCTACAACACAGGCAGTAAAAAAGAAACCGCTCATGATATACTTTTGCATCTTTTTCGTCCTTTCTATGTAAGCTATTAAGCTGATGATTATATTATAGCGGAACTGGAAGCATTTGTGTCAAAAAAGAGAATTAAATTCCAATATTTGTTGCGATAATCAGTAGAATATGTGCTATTTATCATGGTTATCGCAGGTATTACTATAAACCATGCAATAAAATGGTTTGCTCCCATCTGGAGTCATGCGTTCATATGTGTCTGTAATTTCAAACCCTGCCTTTTGGTATGCCTTAATAGCACGTATATTCCAAGTTAAAACTTCTAAGTCAATTTCATCTTGAGGTTTCCGTCGTTGCGCCTCATGCACAATAGATTGAACAACCAAGTTTCCCATTCCCTGTCCACATAATTTAGGATGTAAGCCAATACCAAGCCTTGTCACCCCTTCTAGTGGGAAGAATTGAGTGAAACCACATAACTCTCCATTCAAGTTGATGATAGAGGCATATTGCTCCTTCCGAAGCATTGGATCTCCAAACTCAATATGAAGCTCCTCCATCTGATTCCAGGGCATCCATCCATAAATACTGTAGGGAGGTGGGTAAACCCATTCAGATATAGCACGAGCATGTTCAGTGGTCATAGAAGTTATGATAAATGGTGAGTTAGTCATATTGATTGTTCCTTTCTTTGAATGAAATGAAGGAGTTCATAATAAATATGTACAATGCTGTACGTAATAACTGTTTACTTATCAGCAGGGTGGTTAATGAAGAGTATGGGCAACTTATCATAAGTATATGAATAAATATATGATGACATGTTAGTAGTTTAGTCAGTTGAGAGTTAGGTACAAATGTGACAAATAAAAAAACCTGTAGTTGAGATTAAGGATCTCATCCACAGGTCGGGTTGTAGAAAAACTATTTGTCTGTAGCAACAGACTCATACGTAGTATTACTCATAATTCTTTTGGCACCAACATAGCGGTTGACATAATAGGATTCACTGAGTGAGTTAATGATAACACCATTGGATGAAGAGGCATGTGCAAACTTACCATTACCAACATAGATTCCAACGTGTGAAACACCTTTGCCACTTGTATTAAAGAAAACTAAATCGCCTTCTCTTAAATCGCTACGACTAACGGCAGTTCCCATACTGAATTGAGATCCGGATTGGTGAGGTAAATCAATACCTAGTTTATTGAATATGTACAATGTGAATCCAGAACAGTCGAATCCATTAGTGTTAACTCCGCCGCCCTTATATGCAGAACCAATTGTTGGTTTGATAGCCTCATCTAGTGTAGAATCCGCGAAAGCGCTACCAGTTCCAATTGAAAATAATAATGTTAATCCTAATACTGTAGTTGTTAATTTCTTCTTCAAAAAAGTTAACTCCTTCCGGTGCCTGCGAGGTTAGCTTAAGGATTCGGTTGAAGGTTCCCTATGATCCCTCTGCTGCAAGATCAATTCACCCAAGACTGGTTCCCCCACTTCCCATAATTGGGAATTCGGCAGATATAATTAACATTAAATGATTACAAAACTTATTACAAAGTTGTTACTAAAAACTTACTGGATTTATTGTAACAAAGGAATGGGAGTTTGGCAATTGTTTCTGTAAACTTTGATGGAATTTATCTAACATTTTACAAAATAAAGGTAGATTACTAGAATACGTGTCCTTAATTGTTTAATTATGGTATTTAGTGGGCGGGGATTATGTGTTGGAAATTAAACTGACTCTTAACTATAAAAAAACATTTTGGTTAATCGTCAACTTTTTCTGACTTCGTACGTCTTAGTATATAAGAAACCCTTAGAGAGACTTCAGCTCATCTAAGGGTCCTAATAATTTATCACATTATATTTAGTTATAAGCTGCAGCTTGATATTTAGAAGTACTCATTACTCTTTTTGCGCCAACATAACGTTTAGAATAGTAGCTTTCTGAAAGTGAACTAACAATTACCCCATGTGAAGAAGAGGCATGTGCAAATTTTCCACTACCTACAAATATCCCGACGTGAGATACACCTTTTCCTGAAGTGTTAAAGAACACCAGGTCGCCAGGTCTCATTTGGCTTTTCGATACAGCGGTACCTGTGTGGTACTGAGAAACAGACTGACGTGGCAAAGTCACGCCTAATTTTAAGAATACATAACGAGTAAAGCCAGAACAATCAAATCCATTTGCGGTTGTTCCACCCGTTTTATATGTAACTCCAATCGTATTGTCAATCACGGAGTCCATCTTTGAATCGGCAAATACGCTACCCGTTCCTATCGTCAATGCAAGAGCCACGCTCAAGGCTGTAGCGACTACATTCTTCTTCAAATCATTGTTCCCCTTCCAATGCCTACGAGGTTAGCTTAAGGGTTCGGTAGAAGGTCTCCTATGATCCCTCTGTTTCGAGATCAATTCACCCATAAAATGGTTCCCCCGTTTCCTGGTGCTTAGGAATTTGGCTGTTTCGTGCACCTGAAAGTGACAAACTACGATGATAAATTTCAGAGGTCGTAATAAAGATTACAAAGTTGTTACTAAATGAGTTTAACAGAGGTTTTACACTTTGGCAAACCTAAACCACACAATAGGACAAGAAGAAACCCACCTTTTTCATCCAAAAAAGGTGGGTTTCTTCTTGTATCAGGGGGCTAAAGATATAATATGCAAATATATATTTATTTTTTTATAAGCTTGGTTGCCCACAAATTATACTGTGAGGTGATGTTCCACATTTTAAATAGACAAGATATTACTGGATATGTTTGTTGCAGAATGAGCGCGAGTATTCCCGTCCAAAAAAGAGAAAAGCCAGTGAATAAGCAAAAGAGAAGTAGATTTAGTCCTCCCAGGAGAAGAGAGATTCCAATCACGGCCAGGACATGTCGTAAACATATCCATATAGATGAGAAGATAGAGACATCTCCAGTTGAGCCAAATTGCATGTACAATACAATCTGGTGGATGATATAGCCGTATATGTACCACCCAACTAACCAGGGGATAGCTTCAGTTAATATACCAGGGGACATAAGTCCGGTCATAGCCATGGAATACAGTTTCGGTACTAACCAATAGGCAGGAATGAGAACTAATACTGTTTCAATCCAATAGAATAACATGACAGGTTTCCAATGACGCTTCATGCCTTGAAAGAAGAAAGCACCCATTTCTCCCTTACGTTCTTGGTGGAGACCGTAAAATATACCAGAATGAATAAAAGGAGTAAGAACCATTCGTAATAGTAGCATTCCTAACAGAATCCAGAGATAGTTATGAACCGTGTGGCTATGGGCAAGGCCCATCTGTCCTTCGACATAGAATAAGATCTGACTTAATTCATTGGGGGGTGGATCAGGATAGCGTTGAAGTAGCGGTACTACCGCCGAATTCACCAAACGGTATAGAAAGTATCCGAATAGCAAGTGGTACAGAAATAGAATGATGACGACGTAGAATTGATTTTTTAGACCTTTCCAACCATGGGCGATATTGCTCCTCACCGTCTCTCACCTCACCAGGATAGACTTCCAAGCAGTGTTTCCACTAACTTGGTGACACTAATATTCCAGCGGGATACCTTCTTGACGTCGAGATCCGCCTTTAAATAGTTGTTGATATATTTGTTCTCTAACACAAGTGTATATTGAGGATCAATCATGGCCCAGGATAGGGGCGACTTGTATTGGAGCTTAAATTGAGCGATATCTCCATTTCCCTTCCATACTTTCTTGAGGGTATGACCATCTGCAAATGTAAAAAGGATGGGGATATTAGGATAATTACCATCTTGTCGACTAACGGTCACATTTGAATCGTATATGGTTCCTGAACTACTCTCCTTTTTCTGTACGGTGATGTCATCTATGGCGAAGTCTGTCATTTGCTTGCCATAGACATATTGATTGAAATAGGTTTGCCACGATTTGCGTGTAACTTGTTCCACAACTTTTTGAAAGTCTCGTGTGGAGGGATGACCAAATCGATACTTCTTGGTATAGGTAGCCATAATTTTATTCATCGTCTGGTTCCCTACTTGCCGCTCTATGCCTTTTAGCACTAGTTTGCCGCGATAATATACATTCTGGGCGTAAATGTCTTGTGAGCCGTATTTCCATGCCTCTTGTGTAAGTGTAGTAGGCGAGATCATTGCGGCTTGTACCGGAAGGTTAGGAATGAGCCCAAATTCTTGCTCCATTAACTTATCTTCTGCATAGGAGGTGAATCCCTCATCTAACCAAGCCTCTTCAAATTCATTACTAGCAATCATCCCATAGAAATATTGGTGTCCGATCTCATGAATAACCGTTCGTTCCAGTTCATAACCCGGTGAGTCGTTCTTAGCACCGAAGGCTGTAATGAGGGTCGGGTATTCCATTCCTCCTGCACCATTTCCGGATTCCGGGGGAACCACGATAGAAAGTGTTGAGTAAGGGTAGGGACCGTACCATTTACTGAAGTATTTCAATGCCGTCTCAGCAGCATAGAAATACCTTTCCTTCATATCTTTATGGGCTGGGTCTAAATACAGCTTGATTCGAACGCCAGGCACTTCAGGAGAAGAGAAGGGCTTCTCAGCGACAACGAAGTCAGGAGATGCAGACCAAGCGAAATCGTGCACATCATCAGCATAGAACTGGTAAATTTTCTCGCCTTTGAGAATCCGTGCTGATTTAATTGGAAAGCCTGTTGCGGCTACAATATAGTTCTCTGGAACATGAATACGCACATTGTAGATACCGAAATCAGCATAGAACTCAGAGTTACCGTGATACTGATGGAGATTCCAACCTTCTGTAGCGCGTCCTCTTAAACCAGCAGGCTCGTAGACACTAATCTTAGGAAACCATTGTCCAGCCATAAAGAAGTTATCTGCGACCCCCATACGAGCGAATATTTGAGGGAGCTTCACTTGAAACTTCATATTAAGTGTGATACTCTCTCCACCTTTTACCGGGCGGGGAAGTCGTACTTTAATAAGACTCGTGTCCTTGCTATTGCCATCATCAGGTTGTACATACTGAATACGATGCATAAGAGAGAGTCCTTCTGTTGTCTCAAGCTCTGTAAGGGTCATGGAGCCAAAGCCATTCGTAGGCATGGTGTCATTCCGTAGTTTTCCACCCGATTCCTTCATAAAGGTAGTATCCATAGAAGAGAAAGCGTTCGGATACATGTGGAAATAAAGTTCGGTAACTGTGTTTTTTCCTGGATGTGTCCATGTAAGGGTCTCTGATCCCTCTAGAACTTTTTCATTAGGGTCTAAAGAAACATCCAGATGGTACTCAACAATCCGCTTACTCAGGATCTCAGCAGTAGGATGTTGTACACTTTCTTTTTGAGGGGGCATCGTTGTTGTAACTGGAGGCTTGGCCGTATTAGGCGTGAAGACCAACTCTGAATCAGGTGAATCCCTGAGTAGCGTCCACCACCAGGTACCACTAAGAAGAAACAGGGTAACAATTATGATTACAATTATTTTGGAGCGAGCTGGGGCCATACATGAATACCTCCCGTTGACAAGCATCTACAGCATGTATATGTTTGCAATTCGGCAATTATTAGTTAAAATAAAATGAATAACAGTTATAAATAGCTGAAGTCGGAAATATGAGCTTGTATTTCTGTTTTGTAGTGGGAGGACAATGATAAAATGGATAACAATGAAAAAATGGGCAAGAAGCAAATTGCCCTGAATATTGTAAGTAGTAAGAGCAAACATACGGGATTCGGAGCGGGTTCTATTGATCTGAACAATGTGTCTCCAGTCATCATTGATCAAGGCGAAGCCAAGGTAGATATGGGTGCTATGCACGCAAAGAGTAAAGTGGAGAAGGGGATTAAGTTCTCTGCTAATCGCGAAGATGTACCAAATGGTCGTCAAGTGTGGGTTGTATGGGTAGCTGTGGATCGTACACCAGAAGGACGCTTCTACGCGGGAGCTACGGCATGTGAGATGTGGATTGATACGGAAGCTCGTAGAGGGTATAAGATCCTCGCTGAACATGTTAATAAGCTAGACTCGGCCTTGAAGCGTAAAATCATGTTAGAAGGAATGAGTTCAGAGGATAAGGCAGCCCTTAAGAATCTGTTAATGACTCGTAATGAAGAATGGTGGACAGATACACCTGAGGAATTTAAACAAGCGTTAGAAGGTTAATGCGTATTGAAATAAATAAAGGCATGCTATGTTCTCCGTGGGAGTTCATAGCATGCCTTTTTGTAATATAGATTGTGTGATTGGTATTTATTATGATTTGTCTTTCCCAAGTAGAATGGACATTCCGAGTAATGTAACAAGAATCGTTGCACCCATATCCGATAATATGGCGATCCAAAGGGTAAGCCAGCCTGGGATCGTAAGTAGAAGTGCTATAGCTTTTAGTGCAAGTGATATTCCAATATTCCAACCTATGATGCGGTTTACCCGACGAGCCATATGAATGGCACTTGGTAGCTTGCCAAGGTGATCCTGCATGAGAACGATATCGGCTGTCTCCATAGCGCTATCGGTTCCCTTACCCATTGCTATTCCCAACTGCGCAGTCGCAAGTGCAGGGGCATCGTTGATGCCATCTCCAACCATAGCGACATTCCATTGGGAGGCGAGAACTTTAATTTGATCTACTTTTTGCTCTGGTAGTAGTCCAGCATAATAACTTGAGACACCCGCTTCTGTAGCAATCCATTGCGCTGATTGTTCATGATCACCGGTAAGCATGACGGTTTGTTTAATACCTGCTTGATGAAGTTGATGGACAACTTCTTTGGTTTCGGGCCGTATTTTATCTGCAAGACCGAATAGACCAAGTACATGACTCTCATCTACTGTAATGATTAACGTGAGCCCTTGCTCCTTCATGCGAAGAATATCCCTTTTCACGTGATCCATCTGTTCTGATTGGGGTGAAACGACATGTGATAATATATCTTCGTTACCCATCCAGTAGGTCATTCCCTGAACCTCGCCTTGTATTCCTGATCCAGGTAAGGTTGTTAACTGCAGTGAATCTGGAAAGTATGTTGACTCACCTTGAAGTGTTATATGGCGAACGACTGCTTTTGCCAAGGGATGAAGAGATGATTGTTCTAATGAACCAGAAACATCATAGAAACGTTCTGAATCATAGATGACTTCCTCCATAACAGAGGGAACACCTTGAGTTAATGTTCCAGTCTTGTCAAATGCAATTGCGTTGATCTTACCTAATTGCTCTAAATGTACGCCGCCTTTGATTAGAATGCCATTACGGGCACTACGGGTCATTCCGCTTACTAGAGCAATTGGAGAGGAGAGAACGAGAGAACAAGGACATCCTACAATGAGAATGGCGAGTCCTTGATAGACCCATTTCATCCATGGTTCCCCGAGTAGTAACGGAGGTACAAGGATGACTAAGAGCGCAACGATCATAATAGCAGGTGTATAATATTTAGCGAATTTATCTATAAATAACTCTGTAGGGGTCTTACTTTCTTGGGCTTCTTGTACTAAATGCATGATTTTGGATAATGATGAATCTTCGTAAGCCTTCTCGATTCGAATATCCAGCAATCCTTCTGCATTTACGCTGCCTCCGTAGACGGCATCCCCTTTTTTCTTAGTAACAGGCAAGGATTCACCTGTAATGGCAGCCTCATTAACTGCACTGTTTCCTTCGTATATAATGCCATCGGAAGGGATTTTCTCTCCTGATCTAACACGGACGAGGTCTCCAACGCGAAGGGTAGCGATAGGAACGCTAGTAACCTCTCCATTGCGCAGAAGTGAGGCTTCTTTAGGCGCATTTGCCAATAGGGCTTCCATCGATTGACGGGCACGGCCCATACCGTAACCTTCGAGCAATTCATTCACACCGAATAGAATAGCAACCAGAGTGGCTTCTTTCCATTCCCCAATAACAACAGCTCCCGTTAGTGCTACAGTCATCAGTGTATCCATATTAAACTTCAGATGGATCAGATTGTTAAGTCCACGCCAGAAGGTGGAATAGCCACTTAGCACGATAGCGATGATATATAAGGTGATGAGTAGAGGGTTAGGTATGAATCCATTCAAGATGAAAGTTAATAGATATACGATTGCTGATGTTGCAAGCATCCATTGAATAAGACGATTTCCTTCATGACTGTGTTCGTGTTGATGTCCAGCTCCGTCTCCATGATCATGTCCGTGGACATGGTCGTGACTGTTGTGATCGCTATTCTTCCGTATAAGACGTGCGCCATCATTTTTGAGGATTCGCTCAACACCTGTTAGATCTACTTCTGGGTTGAGGGTTAACTTGCTACTAACAAAGCTTAATTTGGCATCCGAACCATACGCTAGTTTCTGAATTTCTTCTTGCATCTCTCGGGTGCAGTTGGCACATGATAATCCTTCAATCGGGTATTCAACATGGGATATAACCGAAGCTTTAGGTTTATTATGATTAGTGCTCATGTTCATCTACTCCCTCTGATGTTCTAAAGTCATCTGAATTAGCGTGCTGATATGATCATCCTTTAACGAATAAATCACATTCTTACCTTCTTTACGTGACGTAGCAATGTGCATATTTTTTAAAGTGCGTAAATGATGAGAGGTGGTTGCCATGCTACTACCCAGAACAGCGGCAACATCGCATACGCATAGTTCATGTGCTTGATCTAACATGAAGGCGATCTTCATGCGTGTTGGATCTGCTAGTGCTTTGAAAATATCAACCATGCCCAGAATTTCATCTTCTTGTATGGTGTTTTGAAGCTGATTGATTTTGTCATGATCGACACAGGTAACTTCGCATATATCTTCATTTATTTTAGTTATAACTTTGGATTGGTTCATGTGAACGCTCCTCTCCTACAACATGTGATGATACTCTAAATAATATTCAAACATTCATTTGATTGTTACTTCACTATACACCCAAAAACAGAAACAATCAAACGAATGTTTGATTGTTAATAAAAATAAAAACGATATATTCTTTTAAAGAATATAAACAGTTTCTTCTATATAAGATTACCCAAAACATCAATCCATAAAAAAAGAGCTGAAATCAGCTCTTCGTTTTATTAGTCCATCCACCATTGTCTTAAGTTGGACCACCAAGATTGATCCTTAGTCTGAACCTCTGTGGGAGCTTTTTCAGGTACTCCGCCGTGTACTGCACAATATTCCTTAGGTTCTGTACCTTGAATGAATACTTCCATCGTTTTATTCGGGCAGTCCGCTGTTGCTAATAATCCTGAGTCTGGATCAATATACACACTAACGACACCCTCTGGAATCGGAAAAATCTTGGGAGGAACATTTTCTAGTGCCTTTTCAGTATACTGAGCAAAAATAGGTGCAGCACGTCGTCCATCTGCGGTCTCTATATTACGACCTTTATCGTAGCCAACCCAGACTGCAGTCGCCAATTCAGGTGTGAAGCCCACGAGCCAAGCATCTGTATTCGTGGTTCCTGTCTTACCAGCCACAGGTCGTTTCATCAAAGTGGATACCCGATTGCCGGTGCCCCCTGATTCAAAGACGCTTTCCATGAGGTGGGTTAGAACATAGGATGCAGCGGGATCTACAACTTGTTCACCTTGATTGGGTTCTGCTTCATAAATAAGCTCCCCTGTGGCATCAGTTATTTTTAACACGGCCACAGGAGCTATTAGTAAACCTGCATTACTGATGACACCAAAGGCAGAGGCCATCTCCAAAGGACTAACGGGTGAGGTACCTAATGCAAGCGAAGGTACAGCTTGAAGTGGGCTTAGAATGCCCATTTTCTGTGCTGTATCTAGTACCATTTCAGGGCCAACTTTCAAAATCGTGTTCACTGCATAAATATTATCACTTGCTGCAATGGCTTCGCGCATATCAATTTCACCTAAATACTTTTCGCCGAAGTTACTGGGTTGATAGGTCTTACGGTTATTATCATAGTGAAATAACGTGGGTTCGCTTTTGAATGTGCTGAGGGCATTCATTTTTTGAGAAGCCAGAGCACTCAGATACATAATGGGCTTAAAGGCTGATCCAGGCTGACGTGTCGTAGCGAGTGTGTGGTTATATTGATTAGTCTGATAATTGGTTCCACCTACCATGGCTTTGATATATCCTGTTCGGGGATCCAAAGAGATGAGAGCTACCTCAAGCTCACTCTTAGAATCCATTCCTTTATGTACGGCATCTTCGGCTGCCTGTTGGGCGTGAGGATCTAATGTAGTATAAATATTCAAGCCACCATGATCTAATTGCTCCTCAGTAATACCAAGATCCTTGATGGCTAATTGACGAACATAATCACGAAAATAGGGGGCAGTAGTCGTTGTCCGTTGTTCTCCTTGAGGTTGAAATACAAGGTTCTCGCGAGCAGCGCTGTTCGCTTCTTGCTTCGTGATATTACCTGTCTCAACCATTGTGGAGAGTACAATTTTTTGTCGCTTTACGGCACTATCCATATGGTTATATGGTGAGTAATAGGTTGGCCCTTTGGGAATTCCTGCGAGCATGGCGCTTTCTGCAAGGTCTAGATCTTTCGCAGATTTACCAAAATACATTCGTGATGCCGCTTCAATGCCATAGGCACCATGCCCGTAGTAAATTTCGTTAAGGTACATCTGAAGGATTTCATCTTTACTGTATTTCATTTCTAACTGGGTTGTATAAAAGGCTTCCTTTACTTTACGTGACCAAGTCTTAGCATGAGAGAGATATAAATTCCGAGCAAGTTGTTGTGTTAGCGTGCTTGCACCCTGTGAACGATTCATTTTTTCTAAATTAACAAGAACGGCGCGTCCCATACCTTTGATATCAAATCCCATATGATCGTAGAACTTTCGATCTTCTACTGACAGTGTAGCCTTTATGAGCTGTGGTGAGATCTGATCTAACGTTAAAGGGGTATAACTTCGTCCACTAACGGAGAAGATTGCCATAACCTGATTCTGGCTATCAAGAATCCGTGAATTATGGTCCGTGTCTGCGACAGGTAGGTTTGTATTGTATAAATATATGAGCAGAGCAATACCAGCCAGAAAGACAAGGGCTGTCATCCCGAATAGTAGCTTAACAATGGTAATAACTCTTTTTTTACGCTTAGGTGATTTGTGAGATGTGTGTGACATGACAGGCGAGCTCCCTTTCTTTCCAGTTCTTTTCTTCTCATTATGGGGATAGAAGGGATTAGATATTCAAGGTAATAGGTTATGAATATAGAAAAAGGGGTAATGTTTTATGAAAATGGTTGCATTTTCATGTTGATTTATTATAATGTGATTTGTCTGTTACAATAGAATGGAATAGGTAATTACTTCATTTCACACGTTGGAAATGACGGATGAACACATATAATACAGCGAAAGAAGGGATCACCTCATGGAATTATGGTATACGGAGAAGCAAACCCCTGAGTTTGGGATTACAGCTAAAATAAAAGAAACTTACGTGGCAGAAAAAACAGATTTTCAAGATCTAGCAATGATTGAAACGGAAGAATTCGGAACGATGCTTGTACTTGATGGTATGGTTATGACAACCGTGAAGGATGAGTTCGTATATCATGAAATGGTAGCCCATCCAGCGTTGAATACGCATCCTAATCCTAAACTTGTATTAGTTGTAGGTGGTGGAGACGGTGGTGTCATCCGAGAAGTGATCAAACATCCAGGAGTAGAGAAAGCTGTCTTGGTTGAAATTGATGGTAAAGTAATTGAATATTCTAAGAAATATTTGCCTTCTATTGCAGGTGAATTAGAGAATCCACGCGTGGAGGTTCTAGTGAATGATGGGTACATGCATATTCTTGAACATAAGAACGAATATGATGTGATCATGGTTGATTCTACAGAGCCAGTGGGTCCTGCTGCTCCATTATTTGAACGTGGATTCTACCAAGGGATCTTTGAAGCGTTGAAGGATGATGGAATATTTGTTGCTCAGACGGACAATCCATGGTTTAAGGCAGACCTTATTAAACAAGTAAACAGCGATGTGAAGGAAATATTCCCGATCGTGCGTGTATATTCAGCTAATATTCCGACGTATCCAAGTGGTCTTTGGACTTTCACGATGGGTAGTAAAGTATACGATCCATTAGAAGTAGATGAAACAACTATTCCGGACATGGATACGAAGTACTATACATCTCGTCTACACAAGGCTGCATTTGCATTACCGAAATTTGTTGAAGATCTTATAAAGTAAATTTATTTCCAAAGTTAACTAATATACAACCCCTTAGATATGCTTCAAAGAGCTAATGACTCCTTAAGGCTTCTGAGGGTTTTTTCTCTATTTTCTGATTTTTATGTAGGTGAATTGTGGTTTTAGGGTAAATAACTATGAAGGGTAAATAACATATAGGAGAGGTGATTTGCATCATGTTCTTTAAGAAGTTAAATCGTTTATTTCTAATCTTAGTATCTATAGCAGTCATGCTTCCCTTAGGGGGATTTAGAATTGACACTATTGAAGCCGCAGAAGCTACAGCTACACCCGTGAACGCTTGTAGTAATGGCCATGGACTGCTACAAACGTTACAGAAGCAACATCAAGTAGCAGGTCAGGAAGCACTCCACTTCACGGACATTCAGTTTTTGAATGATCGTATAGGCAGGGCTATAGGTAATGGGTTCATGATTGGTACATCTGATGCCGGCTGTCACTGGCAGGAAATCTATACAGGGCAATGGCAAATGGCACAGATCGATTTTCCTAACAATAAGAATGGATGGGCATTAGCAACGGTACCTTCTGAACAGACAAATTATTTGATTCAGACGTCCGACGGAGGTTCTCATTGGAAAAGAGTAAATACATCTATTACATTTGAACGAATAGATTTAGTAAATGCAAAAGAGGGTTTTGGTTATACTGCAACTTCGGCCTATAAAACCATTGATGGAGGGCAAAGCTTCACCAAAATTCCAACGCCCCCGAATAACCGGTTTGCTTCATTTGAGGATGACAAGACAGGATGGTCTATCGTAGTTATTCCAGATGGTGGATATAAGATTATGAAGACAGTAGATGGAGGCAACCATTGGTTGCTTAAATTAAAAGTTGCTGCAGAAGGCAATCATGGTGGACAAATATACAGCAATGGTAATCAGGTATGGGCATTGTTAGATGGAGATACAGGCATGTCACAAATATCTTATTCTCTCTATGGTAGTACAGATGGAGGAGCACACTGGAACCGGGTTATCGCTCAGGATACCGCTGGAAGTGGTCTTGCACCAGGCGTGGGTAAGTCAATTGTTCAAAAAGGTCCTGCTTCTCCGGGCGGACACCCGGGAAATATGCAGCTTATTGGTAAGAACACAGCATTCTTAGCTGGAGGATCACCCGCTGGCGAAGTTGTGTCTGTCGGTCGTTCATATAATGGAAACAAGACTTGGGCAAATATTACGCCATCCATTAAAGGGTACGATGCAAGTATCTCCTTTACGGATAGCAAGAGGGGTTGGCTAGCAGTTGTAAACAGTTCAACTGAGGCAGCAATCTATATGACGAAGGATGGCGGCGTTAGCTGGAATGTGAAGTTCTCATTAATCAATCCATAATGAATATTACGGCGGGTACCTCTATGCATGGAGCGGGTATCCGTTTTTTATATATTCATTATTTTTATTTGAATTGAATGAACGAACTGGCTATAGTAGTACAATAGGAATGTACAGATTGGAGATTGTTAGATATATGTCAGACATTACACTAGCCCAGATACGGGTAGTCAGCCGTGTTGATGGAGAAGATGTGGTACAGGAAATGCCTGCGGAGTTAATCTTAAAGGGCACGACGCTGTATGTGCGATATGAGGAACCAGAGGTGAGTCCACAGGGAGGCGCAACCCGTACGACGATCAAGATCACACCAAATCAAGTTAAAATTATTCGCCACGGCGAAGTTCAGTCAGAACATTCCTTCCAACATGAGAAGAGATTGCCTGGCTTTTATCGTTCGCCATTTACCACGTTTAATCTTTCAACCTATACAACGGATATGGATATAGAGATTGAGGGAATGTACGGTCATGTGCGCTTCGCATATGATTTATATGTTTTCGATGATCTATCTGGACAATTTGCAATACATTTACATATACAGGAGGAATTACAATCATGATACAGAACCCCTTAGAGCAGATTAATCAATTGGTATCGGAGACGATTGCGGATGCGGTGGTTGCTGCTGGACTAGTGAGCATGGAGGAACTTCCAGCAATTACACTCGAAGTACCCAAGGATAAGGCTCATGGAGATCTAGCTTCGAATATCGCCATGCAGCTAACAAAGAATGCAAAGAAGAATCCGAGACTGATTGCTGAAGCTATTGTTAGTCACTTAGATCTGAAGAAAGCTAATATTGAAAAGACGGAAATTGCTGGACCGGGATTTATTAATTTCACGTTGTCGAAGAATTACTTATATCCTGTGTTACAACAGGTGCAAGAGCATGGTGATGACTATGGTCGGAGTAACGTAGGCCAAGGTAAAAGAGTACAATTAGAGTTCGTTAGTGCGAATCCAACAGGAACTTTACATTTGGGACATGCTCGTGGAGCAGCAGTAGGTGATGCATTGTGTAATGTTCTAGACTATGCTGGCTTCCAAGTTACTCGGGAATATTATATTAATGATGCTGGGAACCAGATCGTTAATTTGATTAAATCCATTGAAGCTCGATATCTTCAAGAATTGGGTCAACCTGTAGAAATGCCTGAAGATGGTTATCATGGTGCTGATATTAAGGGGTTCGCTAAAGAACTAGTAGCAGAGAAGGGCGAAGCTCTACTGTCAATGAGCCCAGAGGAGCGTACAGCCTTCTTGAGAACTTTTGGTTTGGAGAAGGAATTAGCAAAAATCAAACGCGACCTTTCTCGCTTTAGAGTGCATTTCGATGAATGGTTTAGCGAAACTTCACTCTATGAGAATGGACAAGTAGAAGCAGCGCTTTCTGAATTGAAAGCCAGAGGAGAAGTATATGAGTCGGAAGAAGCGACATGGCTTCGTACCACCAATTATGGGGATGACAAGGATCGCGTGTTGGTGAAAAATGACGGAACCTATACTTATCTGACACCAGATATTGCTTACCATCGCAACAAATATAGCAGAGGTTATGATCAAATGATCAATATTTGGGGTGCGGATCATCATGGATATATTCCTCGTGTGAAGGCTGCTATGACTTCATTAGGTTATGATTCTGGCAAGCTAACCGTATTGATTGCTCAAATGGTGAGCTTATTTCAAGACGGTGAAAAGGTAAAAATGTCCAAACGAACAGGTAAAGCAGTAACGATGATTGATCTGATGGACGAAGTCGGCGTCGACGCTATTCGCTATTTCTTCACCATGCGGAGCATGGACTCTCATTTAGATTTCGACATGGATCTAGCTATTTCAACGTCTAATGAGAATCCTGTATTCTATGTTCAATATGCCTATGCCCGTATTTGTAGTGTTTACCGTCAAGCTGAGGAACAGAATATTACGTTGCTACCGTTGTCTAACATCGATTTGAGTAAGCTTAACCATGATCGTGAGTATGAACTACTCCGTAAAATAGGTGAGCTACCTGAAGAGATTGCTACAGCAGCTGAGAATTATGCTCCGCATCGTATGGTACGTTATGTATATGAACTATCCTCGATGTTCCATAGCTACTACAAAGCAGAGCGTGTTATTACAGATGATGCCATGCAGACACAGGCTCGTCTTGCACTACTTGGTGCTGTCCGTATAGTCATTGGTAATGTTCTGAAGATGATTGGTGTAAATGCTCCACAAAAAATGTAATGATAAACAAGCTATTCTGTGATATCAAAAAACCGCCCTTATCGTTTAAGAGGGGCGGTTTTTCTTGGATTTGAGACTTGCTGTCATGGGCTCGGTATCTTGGGTTGCTAACTTCATACCGTCTCGTAGTAAACGAAGTGCGTTAACTTCACCAGTGTCACGGTCGAGGCGTTGATCTTTCCTTAGACGTAATGGTGTGGCAGTTCGCTGGAGTAAGGATTTAATTTCTGCAGGCTGAAGGCTACTATTCTGAGCAAGTAATAGTGCAATGGCACCACTAACATGAGATGTGGCCATGGAAGTTCCGCTCATCTCATGATACTTACCTTGTGTCCATGAGGAAATAATTTTATCACCAGGAGCATAGATATCAATATACTGCCCGCGATTACTGAACGGTGCAATCCGTCTGTTCTGGTCCGTTGCTCCAACAGAGATCGTCTGGGAATAGCGAGCAGGATAGTCAATGGTTCGACGTTTACCATCGTTACCTGAAGAAGCGATAATTGAAATACCTGAGAGATATGCCTTATTCACTATTTCCTGTAAAGCACGGCTACGCGTTTTCATGCCAAAACTCATATTGATGAGGTGGACGTGGTTACGAACACACCAATCAATACCTAGTATGATATCGGAAACATAGGCTGATCCGTTATGGTCGAATGCCTTAACAGGATAAATAATAGACCTAGGAGCAACCCCCATCATTCCTTCTGTGCTGTTTGCTGCTGCAATGGTACCAGCAATATGTGTACCATGACCGTTATCGTCAAGAGGTAACATATTACGATTTAATAAATTAATTCCTCCAG
The DNA here is from genome assembly GCF_059445505.1 of Paenibacillus sp. Y301. Taxonomy (NCBI): domain Bacteria; kingdom Bacillati; phylum Bacillota; class Bacilli; order Caryophanales; family Paenibacillaceae; genus Paenibacillus; species Paenibacillus sp. Y301. The sequence continues at coordinate 32,846 of NZ_JCAIUL010000024.1, forward strand.
CTAAGGAATGTCGAATATCAGGATGTTGAAAATCAACTCCGGTATCAATGACCCCAATTCTAATCCGATAACCCGTTGAGGTAGACCAGGCTTGAGGAGCCTTAATCTGCTTCACTCCATATGGGATTCCGGGGTAGGTATCTAGCTTACTCTGTACGGCATGGACCTTCATGGGTCTATTCTCCTCGAGTAGCAATACATCCTTATATTTAAGGGCAAATTTACTTCGACTTGAAATGGGAGCAATGATGGCTTTTATTAGATCGGATGACTGTACCGGGGGTATTTTTACGCCATGCGCCTTAAACTTGCTTAATTCCCGTTTATACGCAGTGTAATGACGAGGATTGAGAAAGGACATAATTCGCTTCTCTTCAACTGGGGTGCGACGATCGGTTTCTTCGAGCAACATCTGGATAAATCGAGTGTAGTCCATGCTGAGCCTTCCCCCCTCTTGATGAACCATGCTGAGGTATTCTATGAACGGGGAGTCGAACAGGAGTGGGAACTTGCCCTTATTTACGTAAATAGGCACTGAATTGTTGTCAAAGTGAAGCTGCGTACATAATATAAACAGAAGAGACCGGAAGGCTCTTACGACACTCCCATTTAGGAGTTTCTTCCTCGGGGAATGGATACAGTCAGGAGGCAGGGATACCCCTGCCTTTTTTATTGTATAAATTTGTGAGGAGAGATTGTGGAACATAGCATATCAACCAGCCCAGTATTAAAACTTGCAATTTAATCCCAAATAGGTTTTACTTATTTGTGTTAAAGGATATGTTGATTAATATTACGTGTAAAAATGCACATTGCGTGAGAGGAAGTGTTCATAAGTGAGTGCCCCACTCCATTTAAAACTTGATCCTGAAAGAATCAAGGAAATGCCTATGGTTGATCTTGCTTTTGCTATTTTAAAGACCGTTAATACGCCGTACTATTATCTTGACCTAATGACAGAGGTAGCCAAACAGCGAGGTCTTAACGAGAAAGAAATGAATGATCTGATTGCACAGTTATATACCGAGATTAATATCGACGGACGGTTCGCTTGTGTAGGAACGAATCTGTGGGGATTGAAACGGTGGTATCCTGTGGATCGTTCGGAAGATCCAATCTCTAATGCTAAGCGTCCAAGAATTATTAACGATGACGATGATGATCTAGAAGACGACGACTTCGCTGATGAAGAAGAAACATATGCTGGCGATGAAGCAGAAGACTTCGACAGAATTGATGAAGATCATGACGACGTTTATAGTGATGATGATTCTGAGGAAGAAACGGAAGAAGAAGTTGTTCTAGAAGACGACGATTTGGATGACGCTGATGATTCCTCAGATGATGTTGACTCAGAAGAATTTGATGACTCCGAAGATAGTAAATAACGAATACATTTGGCGACCCATTTGTGTTAATATCTGGAGTCGGATAATAATGTGTTCCTTACTTGACACAGCTCATGCCACAGAGTAAACTATTGCATGGGCTTATGATTGAACTGAAATAATTTTGAATTGATAAAAAGTGCCCCCGTACTACGGGTGTCACTTTTTTGTTTTTTTTTATAGGGTTAACAACAGAAACTATGCCTTTTGGAAAAGAATCGCATATTGTTATTTACCATCAAGAGTAAAAGAGTAAGGAAATACTTATAGGTTACGATAATACCATATGTCGCCTGCATTTCTGAACTTTATAATAGGAGGTTTTTTTACAGTGACAAAGTATATTTTTGTGACGGGCGGAGTTGTGTCTTCTTTAGGAAAAGGAATTACCGCCGCATCACTTGGCAGGTTGCTCAAAAACAGAGGGTTAAAAGTAACAATTCAGAAGTTCGATCCATATTTGAACATGGATCCAGGAACCATGAGTCCGTATCAGCACGGTGAAGTATTTGTAACGGATGATGGAGCTGAGACTGATTTGGACCTTGGCCACTACGAAAGATTTATTGATATTAACTTATCCAAGAACAGCAATGTAACGACTGGGAAGATTTATTCCTCCGTTATCAGCAAAGAACGACGTGGTGAGTACTTGGGGGGAACTGTTCAGGTTATCCCGCATATTACGAATGAAATTAAAGAACGCGTATACCGCGCTGGCCGTGAAGCTGGATCAGATGTTGTTATTACTGAGATCGGCGGAACAGTAGGGGATATAGAAAGTCTTCCATTCCTTGAGGCAATTCGCCAAATCAAGAGTGATATCGGACGTGAAAACGTTATGTACATTCATGTTACTCTTATTCCATATATTAAAGCAGCTGGTGAAGTGAAGACGAAGCCGACTCAACATAGTGTGAAGGAATTGCGCAGTATCGGAATTCAACCTAACGTAATTGTATGTCGTACGGAACATGAACTTTCAGCAGATATGAAAGCGAAGATTGCGCTATTCTGTGATATTGACGAAAATGCAGTCGTTGAATGTCGTGACGCGGATACACTTTATGAAGTGCCGCTTAATTTGCGTGACGAAGGACTTGACGAGATCGTTGTCAACCATTTGAAACTGACTACTCCGTTGGCTGATATGACAGAGTGGGAAGGTCTAGTGAACCGAATTCAGAAGCTTGATAAAACAGTGGAAATTGCCATCGTTGGTAAATATGTTGAACTGCACGATGCTTATTTGAGCGTTGTTGAATCGTTATCTCATGCAGGCTTCGCTGCAAATGTTGAAGTTAAGATCCGTTGGGTCAACGCAGAAGAAATTACTGAGGATAACGTGAGGGACACGCTTCAAGGTATAAGCGGAGTTTTGGTACCAGGTGGCTTCGGTGATCGTGGTATTGAAGGTAAGATTACAGCTATTCGATATGTGCGTGAGAATAACATTCCGTTCTTTGGAATTTGTCTAGGTATGCAAGTGTCTGTTATTGAGTATGCTCGCTCCGTCCTAGGTCTTGAAGGTGCGAACAGTTCTGAGATTAATCCATCCACAGAATATCCTGTTATTGACCTATTGCCTGAACAAAAGGATATTGAAAATTTAGGCGGTACAATGCGTCTTGGACTATATCCATGTAAGCTTCAACCAGGATCATTAGCTATGAGTTGCTATGATGATGAATTAGTATATGAGAGACATCGTCATCGTTATGAATTCAATAATGAATATCGTGAAGCTATTGAAAAAGCAGGATTGATTATATCAGGAACATCTCCTGATGGACGTCTTGTAGAAATCACTGAGTTACCAGGACATCCATGGTTCTTGTCTGTACAATTCCATCCGGAGTTCACGTCCCGTCCGAATCGTCCACAGCCGTTATTCCGTGAGTTTGTTAAAGCATCTGTGAAATATCAAGGTTAATTTCTTTAAATTCAGAGGTCTCCTTAGGATAATGCTACAAGCTTGAGTTCAGTAAGAGAGCTTCTTGTAGCAAAATCACTAAGAGGCCTTTTTTGTAAATTTAAATGTTTTAGCAGGAATTTAGCACTTGGTTGAAGAATAACATTAAATGGTTTTCTTTCAGAAATGAGGGAGTGTGAAAGAAAGCAATTTGTGTTGATTTGCGGGAGGTTATTAACGGGTGGATAATAAGAAGTTATTGATCGTAGATGACCAAAACGGTATTCGTATTCTGTTGATGGAAGTCTTCAGTAGTGAGGGTTATGATACATTTCAGGCAGCAAATGGTAAGATTGCTTTAGAGATTGTTCAGCAGGAAACACCAGATTTAGTGTTGCTTGATATGAAGATCCCAGGTATGGATGGACTTGAAATACTGAAACGGATTAAAGAGATCAATGTCGACATTAAAGTTATTATGATGACCGCATATGGGGAATTAGACATGATCAAAGAGGCGACGGAGCTCGGGGCACTGATGCACTTCACCAAGCCGTTCGATATTGATGAGATGCGAGTTGCTGTTAACACGCAATTGAAGAATAACTTGGAAAAGTGTAATTAGTCATATTGAATCCAATTCTGCTTAGGAGCAGAATTTTTTTTGAAGTTTTATGACTTATTAATAGTGAAATCTTAAAAGCTTTCTAGGTGTCGTGTTAGGAATGTGCCATCTCGCACAGCGGGCGTTGAAACATATACTTATACTTTAAAAGCGACATTAATACTTGTTCGTGCCATTTTATGAATCAAAAATGCATGTTTAGTATTTTTGAAATGATGTGGTATACTATAGTTTGTATGAGATGTCGGCTAAATAATATAGACAATACCAACATTTATAGGAGGATTGGACCATGCCATTAGTATCTATGACAGACATGTTGAACAAAGCACTTAAAGGAAAATACGCAGTTGGTCAATACAACATCAATAACTTAGAGTGGACTCAAGCGATTCTTGGTGCAGCTGAGCAAGAAAAATCACCAGTAATCCTTGGAGTATCTGAGGGAGCAGCTCGTCACATGGGAGGTTTCTATACTGTTGTTAAAATGGTAGAAGGACTTTTGCATGACATGAAAATCACTGTTCCAGTTGCGATCCATCTTGATCACGGATCTAGCTTTGATAAATGTAAAGAAGCGATTGACGCTGGATTCTCTTCCGTTATGATCGATGGTTCACATCATCCAATTGATGAGAATATTGAAATGACTAAGAAAGTTGTTGAATATGCTCATGCTAAAGGCGTTTCCGTTGAAGCTGAAGTCGGAACTGTTGGCGGACAGGAAGATGACGTTATTGGTGGAATTATGTATGCTGACTTGGAAGAGTGTATCCGTATCGTTAAAGAAACAGGTATCGATACTCTAGCTCCTGCACTTGGTTCCGTTCATGGTCCTTACCTTGGTGAGCCTAACCTAGGATTCAAGGAAATGGAAGAAATTCGTGACGCTACGAATATCCCAATGGTTCTTCATGGTGGTACTGGTATCCCAACAAGTGATATTGATAAAGCAATCTCATTGGGTACTTCCAAAATCAATGTAAATACTGAGAATCAAATCGTATTTGCAAAAGTTGTTCGTGAAGTACTTGCTGCGAAACCAGATGCATATGATCCACGTACGTTCATCGTACCAGGTCGTGACGCAATCAAAGAAACAGTTATTGGTAAAATCCGTGAGTTCGGTTCTAACAACAAAGCGTAATAACGTCTATCGTGTACAATTGCACAGGAAAATGTATCTTAATTCTTTCATGAATCAGGACAGGTCCTTTGGGTTGTCCAGTTAAATAGTTTGATATGGAGAGCACACCGCTAAGCCGGTGTCTTTCCATTTTTATCATATAAAGCCAATAACGGTTATCGTTTGCCGGCTGCATAACACGTAGGGGGACCCTTAAGCTTATGGAAAAATTGATGATCACTGGCGGACGACCATTGCAGGGAACAGTATCTATCAGTGGCGCTAAGAACAGCGCTATTGCCTTGATTCCGGCTGCTATTCTGGCAGAATCAGAAGTGATTTTGGATAATCTGCCTATTTTGAGTGATGTAGCGGTGTATGCCGAAATACTGGAAGAGCTTGGTGCAAGTGTTACCTGGGAAGGCAGTCAAATGAAAATTAACCCTTCCTCAATCAAGTCAATTCCCATGCCGAATGGCCCTGTTAAGAAGCTTAGGGCTTCATATTATATGATGGGTGCTATGCTAGGTAGATTTAATGAAGCATTAATTGGCCTGCCGGGAGGCTGTAATTTTGAACCCCGTCCTATTGATCAACACATTAAAGGTTTTGAAGCGCTAGGCGCAACAGTAACAAACGAACATGGGTCTATTTATTTGTATGCTAAAGAACTGCGGGGAGCAAAGATCTATTTAGATGTTTCTAGTGTTGGTGCTACCATTAATATTATGCTAGCTGCCGCCCGTGCCAAAGGTTCTACTATCATTGAAAATGCGGCTAAAGAGCCTGAGATTATAGATGTTGCAACACTCCTCAATTCCATGGGAGCCGTTATTAAAGGTGCTGGTACAGAAACTATTCGTATCGAAGGCGTCTCAGAACTCCACGGCTGCCGCCATTCCATTATTCCCGACCGTATTCAAGCAGGTACTTATATGATAGCTGCCGCTGCTACACGCGGAGATGTTCTGATTGATAATGTTATCCCTAAACACATGGAGGCTATGACTGCCAAATTGTTAGAAATGGGTGTACACATCGAAGAATTAGATGAGAGCATTCGAGTTGTTGGGCAAAGGAATTATGAAGCTGTCGATGTAAAGGCTCTGGTCTATCCTGGATTTCCTACAGATTTACAATCGCCTATGACTAGTCTTCTTACGCAAGCTGAAGGCGTTAGTGTCCTAAGTGATTTTGTTTACAGTAGTCGATTTAAGCATGTCCCTGAACTGGTAAGGATGGGAGCTAAGATCCGAGTAGAAGGAAGATCTGCTATTATCGAAGGAAGTAAGTTGAATGCTGCCAAGGTTAAGGCAACAGACTTACGAGCTGGGGCAGCACTTGTTATTGCGGGGCTTACGGTGGACGAAGGAGTTACAGAAGTGAGTGGAGTGGAGTTTATTGACCGTGGTTACGACAACATTGTCGAGAATTTCCGCCGTTTAGGAGCAGAGTTATGGCGTGAGACAGAGTAAGCTACTGTATCGTCATGAGAGGATATGCAAATTTGCTACTCACATAGTTGGCATAATTTGCATATTTCCTTGTTAATTGGGTAATGCTATCTTAATAAAGTAATTTCATAGTTTTATAGATTGCTGAATAGGATATAAGGACTTATAAAATTGAATAGGTGGTTATTAAATGGATCTGCAAATTTCTGATTTAGAAGAAATGAAGCTGACGGATTTATACAAGCTGGCGAAACAATACCAGATTTCGTATTATGGGCAGCTTAAGAAAAGGGAATTGATCTTTGCTATTCTGCGGGCGCAAGCTGAGCAGAGTGGATTGATGTTTATGGAAGGCGTACTGGAGATACTTTCTGAAGGCTATGGCTTCCTTAGACCTATAAATTATTTACCGAGTACTCAGGATATTTATATCTCTGCATCACAAATTCGCAAATTTGATTTGAGAACAGGAGACTTGGTATCTGGTAAATGTAGAACTCCTAAAGAGAATGAACGTTACTTTGGATTGCTTCAGGTTAACGCAGTGAATGGAGAGAATCCACAAACAGCAGCAGAACGTTTACATTTCCCAGCACTAACTCCTCTTTACCCACAGAAAAAGCTTGTGCTTGAAACATCCCCAACGCATTTATCTACACGTATTATGGATTTGCTGGCACCCGTAGGTTTGGGACAACGTGGACTCATTGTAGCACCTCCAAAAGCAGGGAAAACGCTCCTCTTAAAAGAAATTGCCAACAGTATTTCAACTAACAATCCCGAAATTTCACTCTTTGTACTACTCATTGATGAACGTCCAGAAGAAGTTACAGACATGCAACGTTCTGTAAAAGGAGAAGTCATTGCGTCTACATTTGATGAATTGCCTGAGAATCATATTAAAGTGGCAGAGCTTGTGTTGGAACGTGCGTTACGGTTGGTTGAACATAAAAAGGACGTCGTGATCTTGATGGACAGTATTACTCGGTTAGCCCGTGCATACAACCTTGTTATTCCGCCTTCTGGTCGTACCCTTAGTGGGGGGATAGACCCAGCGGCATTTCATCGTCCCAAACGATTCTTCGGAGCAGCACGTAATGTGGAAGAAGGCGGAAGCTTAACGATCCTTGCAACAGCATTAGTGGATACAGGTTCTCGGATGGACGATATTATTTATGAAGAATTCAAAGGTACAGGGAATATGGAACTGCATCTTGATCGTAAGTTGGCAGAACGTCGTATTTTTCCAGCTATCGATATTCGTCGTTCAGGAACGCGGCGTGAGGAAGTTCTCTTAACTAAAGAAGAACTAGATACCATCTGGGCTATTCGCAAAAATATGAATGACTCCTTTGAATTCGTGGATGGATTCATTAAGAAATTGCGTGATTGTAAGACAAATGATGAATTTATTGCTTCCTTTGATGCTTCATCAGCAAAACCAAGTAATAATGGCAGTAGCAACAACAATAGTGGTAAGCCAAGTCCTGCCCGTAGAACTACTCGCCCTTCAACATCTTCTGTGTCATCATCTTAATTATTATTAATGAAAATGGTTAAATATAAAGTCCCATTGCGGCAAAATATAGATTATTTACAAAAAGGGGAACATCATGTATCTGGTATACGCGGATGAACAAGGAAATGTATTTGATCATCCTTCACTTTATGGGCTTGCTCGTAGTGGAGATATGATCGTTGAAATGATGGAAGATGAACTTATTCCATTACCTGAAGGTGCTACTTTAGTGGGGCTACCAAGTACTCGTGCTGTGGGAATGGACCCTGAAACGGGTGAAATGATGCCATTACCAAATGATGCGCAAGCTGTCGGTGCGCTTCTACCACAAGGATATACAAGATTATGCCTCCCAGGTTATGTGAAGACAGATAAAGAATATAAATTACCGCTATTCGGTTATTCAGCAGTTGTGTGGAAAGACGGGAAATTCTACGTTGCTGCACAATTAACGGATGACCCTGAGAAGTGGAATCCTTTGAATTGTGATACTGACGATTTAAATGAGGGTGTACAGCGTTTAACTGAGAAGTATCCAGATAATAGGTTATATACTCATCTATCCAATTGTGCTCTAGGATATGAGTGTCTTACGTCTTCTAACACATTCCTTAACCGGTGGGAAGGTGGCGTTCCAGTATCTCATTCTTGTAATGCAGGCTGTTTCGGTTGTATCTCTGAACAACCTGATGATAGTGGTTTCGTATCTCCACAGACTCGTATGGACTTCCGACCAAGAGTCGACGAATTAGTGGAAGTGATGTTAGAACACTTGAAGACACCGGAATCCATTATTAGTTTCGGACAAGGATGCGAGGGTGAACCTTCAACACAAGCGAAGATTATTATTGATGCTATCCGCGAAGTTAGATCGGTTACGGATATGGGTTATATTAATATTAATACGAATGCTGGATTGAATGATCATATTCGTGGAATTGTGGATGCGGGTCTAGATCTCATGCGTGTAAGTACGATTAGTGCGCTTGATGATCACTATAATGCATACTATAAACCTAGAGGATATAATCTAGCTAACGTAGAGAAGTCTTTACGATACGCTACCGATCAGGGTGTATACACGTCCATTAACTATCTTATATTTCCAGGTGTAACGGATCGTGAAGAGGAAATTGAGGCTATGGTTGAATTCTGTCGACGTACTGGATTGAAATTGATTCAAATGCGGAATCTTAATATTGACCCTGAGAGTTATTTGGGATTAATCCCGCCAGCTCAAGGTGAAATTTTAGGCATGAAACAGATGATTGATATTTTTAAAGCGGAGTTACCGGAAGTGGTAATAGGTTCCTTCACGCATGTTCCTCCAGTGGGAATGGCACGACCAAAGAAGAGTATTGCATTGTAAGAAACTGTACTTTGTAGTGACGGTATGGTTAAATAAAATATTGCACATGATAAGTGAACCTGTTACAATGCTATTATATGTCCACATAACTCTGTGTCCACATGAGACTCAGGGCGGAAAGAGGTGAAAGTCATGCAAGAATCAATCCAACCGAAATTTCATATTACTACGGCTACTTGTGCTTGTGGTAATACATTCGAGGCAGGTTCTGTTAAAGAAAACCTTCGCGTAGAAATTTGCTCCAACTGTCATCCGTTTTACACTGGGAAACAAAAATTCCTGGATGCTGGTGGCCGCGTTGATAAATTTAAGAAAAAATACGGCGTTTAATTTGGATCTTTGCTGCTTGTCAGCATGAGATGCCGAAACATACGAAATCCCCTACTCTTCAAAGAGTCAGGGGATTTTTTATGTTTATGTTGGAGAAATAAACGTTATTAACTTCTCCTAACAAGGGGTTATATCTATTAAATTAATTTCAATAGTTCGAACGATGTAACTTATTAGCGCATTGCTTATTTAGAATAAAATGAATTAAATAAAGTTCGGGTGATATTACATGGTTGATTTTTGTGCATCCATGGGATATAATTGTCCTCACCGTGCTAGACGGGGAGGTAGCGGTGCCCTGTAACTCGCAATCCGCTGTAGCGAGGTTGAATTCCTGTTAGAGGTTTTGTCGATGTAAGGTCTTGGTCCCTGTGTGCTATGTTGACGGTTGGGTCCTTCGCAATGAGTGCTTGTGAACCTGGTCAGGTCCGGAAGGAAGCAGCCATAAGCAAGTTACTCTTGTGCCGAGGGGAAGCCTAGCCCGAGTAGCTGCACAGGATTGCCGCTTGGATCGCAATTATCAATAACAGGTGCACGGTCTTGTTATTAATATGAGTATTTCTATTTGCATCTTTGCCTTTGAGCAAAGATGCTTTTGCTTTTTTTTGATATAATATGATCGTAACGATGAATTCAAGTTTTGCTGGACACCTGAATATAGTATAATGATGATGCGACTAAGCGTCATGAAGTGGAAGTTGAAAGAGGGTAACGCAAAGTGAAACATATAGCGCTGTACCGTGCTTGGCGGCCGCAGTCTTTTCAAGACATGGTGGGACAACAGCATATTATTCAAACGCTGCAGAACGCAATACGCGAACAGCGGGTTTCTCATGCCTACCTGTTCAGCGGCCCGCGTGGAACTGGGAAAACAAGCGCTGCAAAAATACTGGCGAAAGCCGTTAACTGTGAGCGGGGACCTGGACCAGAACCTTGCAATGAATGCGAATCTTGCCGGCGTATAACCGCTGGGGCAGTGATGGATGTGCAAGAAATTGATGCTGCATCTAACCGCGGTGTCGAAGAAATTAGAGATTTGCGCGAGAAAGTTAAATATGCGCCAACGGAAGTCAGACAGAAGGTTTATATCATTGATGAAGTGCATATGCTGACGACAGAAGCCTTTAATGCCTTATTGAAGACGCTAGAGGAGCCACCTTCTCATGTGATGTTTATTTTGGCGACGACGGAACCACATAAACTACCGGCCACCATTATTTCACGGTGCCAGCGTTTTGATTTTCGTAGAGTGTCTCTAGATGAACAAACAGAGCGTTTACGACGCATTTGCGAAGAAGAAGGCATTAAGGCTGAAGATGAGGCGCTTCAATATATTGCACGATTATCAGACGGTGGGATGCGTGATGCACTTAGCATTCTAGATCAAATCGCATCTTTTACAGAGGGTGTTGTTTCGTACCAACAGGTTCTAAATATGTCTGGTGGGATCGCCTCTGAGCAGTTTGGAAGGTTGGCACAAGGTTTACTTGATGGAGATGTAGGCCTGGTGCTACAAATGGTTGAGGATTTCATGCAGGAGGGAAAAAGTGCAGATAAGTGCATGGAGAACCTGCTGTATTATTTCCGAGATCTACTTATGATCAAAATGGTACCGCACGCGGACAAGCTGACGGACAGGGTGTTGAATCCGGAAGAATATAAAGAGATGGCAGAGACATTCACTCGTGAACAGTTGTTCCAAATGATTGATATTTTGAATCACTATCAAAGTGAGATGAAATATGCTTCACAGCCACAGACGTTATTTGAAGTAGCCTTGCTTAAATTAAGTAATTTACCAAATGGTACACAAGAGGTAGTTACGGTAGGGGGTTCAAGTGAAAGAAAAGCATCACCACCTGCTGATTCAGGAGATATAACTCTTTTGAAACAACAGATAGTAGCTCTTGAGAAAAAGCTTGAGAAATTCATGCAATCAGGTGCTCCTTCTGGAAATGGTAAGGATAGGAATGCAAGCTCACGGCCATCTGGAGGTGGGATGCCGGCTCCGCGGATGTCCTCGACGACTAAGATCCCTCCACATATGGATCAATACTTGATTCATAAGAATAGCGACGCGTTTGCAACGATTCAGAAGCAATGGGGTCCTGTTCTGCAAGGGGTTAAAGAAGAGAAGGTCACTGTTCATGCATGGTTTATGGATGGAGAGCCCGTATCTATACTTGAGGATTCTATATTAGTGGCTTTCAAGAATAATATTCATCGAGAGACCACGGAGAAACCGGCGAATAGACAGGTTATTGAGCATGTGATGGAATCTAAGCTGGGCAAACCGTATCATCTGGTCACCATTATGCAACGGGATTGGATGGCAGCGCTAGAGGGATCCACACAAAAGGCTAAAGAGGAACTAAAGTTAGAACATGAACACGAAGATGGTGAGGAGAAATCCCAACCATGGATTGACGAGGCTCTTCAATTATTTGGAGAAGATCTTGTGGTTATCAAAGAATAGCACAAAGATGTGCATAAAAGGAGAGTCTACTCATGAATAATATGAATCAAATGATGAAACAAGTGAAGAAAATGCAGGAACAAATGTTGAAGGCACAGGAAGGCCTTGCTACGAAGACTGTTGAAGGAAGTTCTGGCGGTGGCGTAGTTACAGCTGAAGTGAATGGACACAAGAAACTACTTTCTATTACGATTAAACCAGAAGCGGTAGATCCAGAAGACGTAGAAATGCTGCAGGACCTGGTGATGACAGCGGTGAATGATGCCCTGACTAAAGCGGATGAGCTTGCTAACGATGATATGGGTAAATTCACAGGCGGAATGAAAATACCTGGCCTGTTCTAATTTTTCAGCTGAAGGAGATTTTTAGATTTGTATTATCCCGAACCTATAGCAAGACTGATCGAATCCTTTACTCGATTGCCGGGTATTGGTCCCAAGACGGCTAGTCGTTTGGCATTTCATGTCATCACAATGAAAGAGGATGATGTCATTGATTTTGCGAAGGCGCTCGTTAGTGTTAAGAGAAATCTTCACTATTGTTCTGTCTGCTGCAATATAACGGATACTGATCCATGTCGCATATGTCAGGATAAGACGAGAGATACATCTGTCATCTGTGTTGTTCAAGATCACAAAGATGTAGTGGCCATGGAACGAACGAAAGAGTTTAATGGTTATTATCATGTACTTCAAGGCGCGATCTCTCCTATGGAGGGGATTGGCCCTGATGAGATTCGCTTAAAGGAACTGTTAAATAGACTTACTGATGAGCGAGTGAAGGAACTTATTCTAGCTACGAATGCTAATATCGAGGGAGAAGCGACAGCAATGTACGTTTCAAGATTGATTCGACCCTTTGATATTAGAGTAACTCGTATAGCTCATGGATTGCCTGTTGGAGGCGATTTGGAGTATGCGGATGAAGTTACACTGTCCAAGGCGCTAGAAGGACGAAGAGAGCTGCACTGATCTGATTCAAATAGAATTTAACGAAGAAGTCCCGAATGGGGCTTTTTTTTTGTTCTAAGTTTGTCCTTTTCTCGATATGTATAAAAGTGAGGATATATCAGTTGAAGGAGGACTACTTATGAAAAGAATAAAAAAATCATGGGGTGGCGTACTTAAGAATCATAACGAGAATGAGCATGATTCTGATTGGAGTGTCTATGCGGATATCCTTCAGGCACAGGCAAATTGGCAGGAGGCATATATGTATTTTGAAGAAGCTTTAGGGGATGATCAAGTGGACTATGCCATTTATATGCTGGAAGCAGCAGAGCGTAAATATCAGATGCATTTAAAACAGGCAAAGAAGTTAGGGATAAGTCGCAATCAACTTACAGAGAAAAGGGAAATTACAGGGTAGTTTAATGGACACCATTAGAAAGGAGAATAAATATAGATGAAATGGATCGTAACAGGGGTACTGGTTATATCCCTATTTTCTCTGCTGTTTATTGTATTTAAGAAAAGATTAGGCTTAGGTTGGCTGACTGTATTTGGTACACACTTGGTACTAGCAACCTTAGGAATCTATTTAGTTAACTTCTCTGGACTTATGACAACTGTGCATATTCCAATTAACCCAGCCACCATAGGAACTGTTATGGTTCTAGGACTTCCAGGGGTCGCTCTTCTGTATGGATTAAAATTTATTGTGATTGGGAGTTGACGTCGGCCGTTTAAATGTGTTACATTATATCTCGCCCCTTTGAAAAGGCAAACAAGCTTGCCGAAAGGCAAAATTGAGAAGAAATAAATTTCTTAAAAAAAGAGCTTGACGAAATGCCGGGTAGCATGATAAGATATAGAAGTTGTCGCCGAGAACAACTGGTAACAACAAAACGAAAAAATTGGTCTTTGAAAACTGAACAACGAGTGAGTAGATTTCACGAAAGTGAAATCAAAACAAATGAGAAATCATTTGATAGAGAAATTAATTTCTCGTCAGTTTGTTTTAAATGAGCATAATCGCTCTTTCTAAATTGATTCCAAATCACTGCAAAGCTGATTTGAAATCAATATAATTTGGAGAGTTTGATCCTGGCTCAGGACGAACGCT